>URMR01000004.1 GCA_900548935.1 uncultured Collinsella sp. | reverse complement strand
CTAGGGACGTTCCTTTTCTGCCGGCAGTTTAGGAACGTCCCTAACTGCCGGCTCGGGAACGACAAAGCGCTAGTTCACTTCGACGGGTTTGGCGCCGGGGTAGCGCTCCTCAAAGTCTAGGCGGTACTTATTGTCATTGGTGCCCGCCACGTTGTCGCGCGACAGCGGCGCCACGATCTCATTCTTGTGATCCGCAGGCTTGGTGTATTTCAGGCTGATCTCCCAGGCATCACAGATTGCGTCAATGCGGTGATCCAGGTCGTCATACAGGGCAACGATGTCTTTCCAAGAGCTGTAGTTCTTAGAGCTCATGGGGACGTCCAGGTCCTCGACGATATCGTAGTACTGCTCGATGGTGTCTTCCGTGCGCTCGGCGACGTCGGCGAGATTTTGGCGGGCGGTGCGATCTTCTTCCAGATAGCTGCCATTGAAGGCCTGCGCGCAGGCGCGGACCTGGCTATCGAGATCTTCGAGCAGGTCGTAGTATTCGCTCAGGCGACGGTAGAGGTTCTGCTCGGAGAGCGTCGCTTCGCCGCCGTCCTCGTCGTCATCGTCATCGTCGTAGAGACTATTGGGGTCGCCGAGAGGCTTGAGGTCATCAGCGTCAACATCATGGTGCAGCTTGGTAACCTCGGCAGTCGTCTGCGTGGCAGCGTTGTCGAACGGCTTGATCACAAAGAAAATGACCAGGGCGATGATGATTGCCACCAGCACAACGATAACGGCGACAAGCGCCTTGGTAGCGCTCTTTTTTGCGGCGGGGGCCTGCGGTGAATCAGACGCGTACGCAGACGCCGGTTCCTGTTGGGGCGGGGTGTCCGCGACGGGTATGCGCTGCGTCGTTTCGACCGCCGCGGGACCGGCAGCGGGGTCGGGGCGATAGACGAGGGGGTCGTCCGGCTTAGCTTGCGGCGTATCGAAGGAGCCGGTCTGCTCAAACGCGGGCTGGCCATTGCTCGCGGTTGTCTGCTCAACGGGTGCACCGCACGAGGTGCAGAACTTGGCATTATCTGCAAGAAGCTTGCCGCACGAGGCGCAATACCGAGACATTGCCACTCCTTTCGCCACATTTCAATGCAATACGACGATTATACCCACCGTTCAAAATTCCCCATCATAAGTTGCGGTGAAATAGGGACTGTTTGGCGATCTCAGAGCTTCAATTAGTCCCTATTTCACCGCAACTTCGGAAAGGCACCATTAGCCATTGGGGACGCGCCGAGCACTGGGGTATCATGGCTTGGTTGGTATATCTGCATTTACGCGCCTTGTAGGAAGGGGCTGCGCCCATGGCTTTTGAGCCCGCTCAACATAGCTTTATCACGCTCGAGGGCGTCGACGGTGCCGGCAAGTCCACGCAGACGCGCCTGCTTGCCCGCGCGCTCGAGCTCGCTGGCTACCAGGTTGTGAGCCTGCGCGAGCCGGGCGGCACCGCCATTAGCGAAAAGATCCGCGCTCTGCTGCTCGACCCCGCCAACGCGGCGATGGGCGACACCTGCGAGTTGCTGCTCTACGAGGCAGCGCGTGCCCAGCTGGTGCACGAGGTCATAGCTCCCGCCCTCGCTGCCGGCAAGGTGGTTCTGTGCGACCGCTTCTACGATTCCACAACCTGCTACCAGGCGTTTGCCGATGGCCTCGATCGCCAGGTGGTGCGCGATGCCAACAACCTGGCCGTCGCGGGTACGCACCCGGCGCTCACGCTCGTCTATCACATCACGCCCGAGCAGGCGGCGCTGCGCATGGCAGCCCGTGGCGCGGCAGATCGCATGGAGGCAAAGGGCATGGCATTCCAAGAGCGTGTTTACCAGGGCTTTTGCGCAATTGCTGCCGAGGAGCCAAATCGCGTAAAGCTCATCGACGCCACCGCGCCCATCGAGGAAGTCTTTGCGAAGACGGTCGAGCAGGTTCGCGCGTACGGTCTCGACATTCCGCAAGACGCCGTCGCCGCCGCGCTTGCCCAGGAGGCCGAGTAACATGGCCCCCGCTCAGGCAAGCCTGCTGGCCAAGCTCGACACCCAAGAGCGCGTGCGCGACTTTTTGACCAACGCCGTCGCCAGCGGCCGCGCATCGCACGCCTACCTGTTTTTAGGCGCTCCCGGCGCCGGCAAGCTCGATGCCGCATGGGCGCTCGCCCAGGCCTTCCTGTGCGAGCAGGACGGCTGCGGCGCATGCGACAGCTGCGTGCGCGTTGCTCGGCACGCGCATCCCGACGTGCACTATTACACGCCCGAGAGCGCCACGGGCTACCTCATTGCCCAGACCCGCGAGCTGCTCGATGACGTGCCGCTGGCGCCCATCCGTGCCAAGGCCAAGGTCTACATCATCGACCGTGCCGAGCAGTTGCGTGCTAACACCGCCAACGCACTGCTCAAAACACTCGAGGAGCCGCCCGAGGGCGTTATGTTCATCTTGCTGGGCACCTCGGCAGACGTGATGCTGCCCACCATCGTGAGCCGCTGTCAGTGCGTGCCGTTTCGGCTGGTGTCGCCCACCGTGGCCGCGCAGGCCGTGAGTCGCGCGACGGGTCAGGATCTCGCACGCTGTCGCATGGCGGTCGCCGTGGCGGGGAGTCCCACGCGCGGCATCGAGTTCCTTAAGAGCGCCGAGCGCCAGGACGCCCGCCGTCAGATGGTCCGTGCCATCGACTCACTCATTGCCGCCGACGAGGCCGACGTGCTCAGTCGCGCCAAGTCGCTCATCGTCGCCGTTAAGGCGCCGCTCGCCGAGGTCAAGTCCACGCAGGAAAAGGTGCTCGAGCAAAATGCCGATTACCTGTCGCGTGGAGCATTGAAGCAGCTTGAGGACCGCAACAAGCGCGAACTCAACGCGCGCGAGCGTTCGGGTATCATGGAAGCGCTGGCGAGCGCACGGACGCTCATGCGCGACGTGCTGCTGACGCTTCAGGACGAGGCGGCCGACGTCGTGAACGAAGACGTGCGCGACACGATCGGTCGGCTTGCCGCCGCGACCAATGTTGCGGGTGCCACCCGGGCGCTCGAGGCGGTCGCGACCGCCGAGCGCAACATCGCCAGAAACGTTACTCCCCAGCTGGCCATCGAGGTCATGCTGTTCGATATCAGGAAGGCACTGAAATGCCGTTAGTTGTACCCGTTAAGTTTACCTACGCCTCGCGCGACCTGTGGTTCGACCCGCAGGATCTGGATATCCTCGAGGCCGATTATGCCATTTGTTCCACCGAGCGCGGAACCGAGATCGGCCTGGTCACGGCCGATCCCTTCGAGGTGCCGCAGGACGAGATCGGCCAGCCGCTCAAGCCTGTGCTGCGCGTGGCGAGCGACATCGACCTACAGCTTGCCGACGACCTGGCCATCCAGGGCGATGAGGCGATGGTCGATTTCCGCCGTCTGGTCAAAGAGCTCGACCTCGAGATGAAGCCGGTCGGCGTCGAGTACCTGTTTGGCGGCGAGAAGGCCGTGTTTTACTTTGCGGCCGAGGAGCGCGTCGATTTTCGTCAGCTCGTCAAGGATCTGTCCTCGACGCTTCACATTCGCGTCGACATGCGCCAGATCGGTGTGCGCGACGAGACCCGTCTGGTGGGCGGCTATGCCCAATGCGGACAGGAGCTCTGCTGCACGCGCTTTGGCGGACAGTTTGAGCCCGTCTCGATCCGCATGGCAAAAGAGCAGGACCTGCCGCTCAACTCGTCCAAGATCAGCGGCGTTTGCGGCCGCCTGATGTGCTGCCTGCGTTATGAGTTCGAGGCGTACAAGGACTTTAAGAGCCGTGCGCCCAAAAAGAAGACGCTCATCGATACGCCGCTTGGCAAGGCGCGTATCCAGGAATATGACACGCCGCGTGAGCAGCTGGTGCTGCGCCTGGAGAACGGCAAAGTCTTTAAGGTCAACCTGGCTGATATGACGTGCTCGGAGGGCTGCAAAAAGAAGGCCGCCGAGCAGGGCTGCAGTTGCCGCCCCGACTGCGTGACGCGCGACGTGCTCGAGCGCATCGAATCGCCCGAGATGCGCCTGGCGCTCATGGAACTCGATCGCGAGAACGGCGTCGACGTGGGCGATGGCCTGTCGAGCGCCGACCGTCTGGCCGGCACGTCGATGCCCAAGCGCCGTCGTCGCGATGCCGAATCCGATGCTCGCTCCGGTCAGGGCCAGGGCGAGGGTCGTGGCCGCGGAAAGGGCCGCGGCAAGGCCGAGGCACCCGACGCCGAGGAGGCCGCCGGTGGCCGTCGTCGTCGCAAGCGCGCGGGCTCGGGCGATGCCGGCGAGGCTGCAGATGCAGGCAAGAACGCTTCCCGCGAGCGTGAGGCTCAGCAGCCCCAGCAGCAGAATCGCGGCGGTGGCATGAACCCCACGCGCCGTCGCCGCCGTCACCTGTCGAGCGAGGAGCGCGAGGACGTCTTCCGCGCCGCAGCCGCTCGCGAAGCCGGTGCCGCTCCCAAGGGCGCCTCGGCTTCCGACGCGCCTGCCGACAAGGACGGCAAGCCGCGTGGCGAGGAGGAGCGCGTGCCGCGTCCGCGCCGTCGCCATTCCTCGGGCACGCAGCAGAAGCCCTCGGTTCCTTCCGTGGCCGATCAGGTTTCGGACGGTGAAGTCAAGGTCACGCGCCGTCGCCCTGGAGACGGCGGAGGAGCTGCCGCCAAGGCTTCGCGCGGCGGTACTCGCGACGAGCGCGAACCGCGTGAGGATCGCGGTGGCGAGGGCTCGACCGACCAGGGTCAAAAGCGTCGCCGTCGCCGTCGCTCCCGCAAGCCGCGCCAGGACGGTGGTGAAGGCTCGACTCACACCTCGTCCGCACCGCAACCGCCTGCCGGCGAATAACGTCCGTAAGCGGATGTGACTCGCCTGACCCTAGCACCTCTGGGTATCATGGCTCTACACCGACAACCCTCCCTTCGCCTTCGCGTAGGGAGGGTTGTGTCATGAAGAGGCATTTGAATGTGTTGAGTCGCTTGCAGGGTGCAGGCACCCTACCGTTTGCGGACGAATTGCTACCGCTTGCCGAGCGCGCGACGTACGAGGCACTTGAGGCGTTGTCGCCCACGCGATGCGCCGGCTGCGAGCGTTCCGGTGCGTTGATCTGCCAGGATTGTCTGGCATCGCTCGTGCTCATCGATCCGTGCCATAGCTGCATCCGATGCGGCGCCCCGTTTGGGGATTTGCTGTGCACCGAGTGCTCGGTCGAGGGGGCGTCCTCGGCAATGGCCGAGGCACTCGATCGCTGTCTGGCATGTGCCGTCTACGCACATCCGCTGCCGCGCATCATCAAGGCGTACAAGGATGCGGGCGAGCGCCGCCTGGCACCGTATCTGGCGGAGCTACTCTACGACACCGTCTTACATGCCCAGGTGGCAGCCCCCAATCGCTACGGCGGCGTGCTGTCCGGTGTCGACGCAGTGGTATTTGTGCCCGCGACTGCGGCGGCGTTTCGGCGGCGTGGATTCGATCACATGGAAGCAATCGCGCGCTCGTTTTGCGATCTTTCGGGTGTGCCGTTGCTGGACGCCCTGGTCAAATACGGCCACGGTGACCAGCGCGAGCTCGGTCGCGATGAGCGTCGGGAGCATGCCCGGGGCATGTACGAGACGGTTGAGGATGTGCGCGGCTGTCGTTTGCTGCTCATCGACGATGTCATTACCACGGGTGCGACCATGGCGGCGGCCTCGGCAGAGCTCAAGCGTGCCGGCGCCGCGGCAGTCGATGGCCTCGCTATCGCACGCGTTTGGTAGGGGTGGTTCAGATGGAAATAAAGATCGGGCAGCGTGGCAAGCCTGCAAGCGAGCAGCTGGCTGCTTCCGTAATTCTGACGGGTGTCTCGGCGCTGCGCATGATGCGCGCCGAGCGCCGGCAAATGGGTTACATCAGCTGGAGGGACCTCGATCCCGATGAAGAGCACAGTGTGCTGCACGCATCGTCGCCCTCGGCCGAGGACATCTATCTTCCCGATTTGGTGCGGATCGGGGCCGTGAGCGGCGAGGTCCAAGAAGACCTGTGTCTACTGGTGGGGTCTGCAAAGCAGCGTCGCCGCATGCCTGGTGCAAGCTGGTCCGTTTGTTCTGCAGGACTGCCGGTTGGTTCGATTCTGGAGGTGGAGCCGGGGGTGTACAGCTTGTCTCCCGAGGCCCTCTGCGTAGCCGTTGCGCGCGAAGTCGGCTGTATCCAGGCATTTGCCCTGGCACAGGAGCTGTGTTCCAAGATTTCGCTGAGCGATCGCGGGCAGTATCTACCTCCCTACACATCGCCTGTCGTAAACAAATTGGCAAAGGACAAAGACCAGCCGCCAGATGTCGGTTACTTTGAGGTCGAGCCCGTGCTGACACCCGGTCGCCTGGCAGATTACCTTGCGACATGCAAGGGGAATGTGGCCAAACAGCTGCTGCGCCTGTGTCCCTACCTGTCAGAAAACCTGCGCTCACCCATGGAGTGCATCATGCTCGCTCTGTTTTCGCTTCCGTTTTCCTATGGCGGATTTGCTTGCGGTCCCTTTAAGACCGACCGCAAGATCGAGTTCAACGACCGTGCGCAGGCGATCTCGGGGATGCCGTATGCGGTTTGCGATGCCTATCAGGAAGCAGCTCGGTTTGACCTGGAATACAACGGTGAGCAGGGCCATTCGTCTCGCGGCGGGCGCATTCACGATGAAAAACGCAATACGGGTTTGGCATCCATGGGGATCGAGGTCGCGACAGTCAACAACGAGATGCTCTGTGACATGGAGGCGTTAGAGGCACTCGCATGGCGCATATACCAACGCATGGGCAAACGATATCGCAACCGTGTTGACGCTTGCAGAAAGAAACAAGAGGCGCTATTTAACACGCTTCGGGCGTGTTTTGGGCTTAAACCTGCCTAACAATGCTCTGAAACAGGGGGTTGGATATATGCTCTGGCCAAAATATAGCAAATATGAGTACTGCTACAAATTCAGTAACAGCAAATTCAGGGATTTTGGGACTGGAAGATGACGTAAATTGGAAAAATATTAAACAAATGTGGAATATCTTGGCATTAATCTGACGTTATAGAGCGTGAAAACTGTTTGCAGAGCCAAAAATTCCTGCCACTAATTTGATAACAGTACTCATATTTGCTATTTTTTGGCCACGCGCCCCAAGACGGGCGCGTCGGGGCTCTCCATGGGGAGCGACGGGCTCAATCAGAGCGCGTGCGGCCCGCCCCGACCTGCGAAATCTGTGCTCGCGATGCGAATAACGTCCCTAACCTTAAACTATAGCTTGAACTTAGCTATAATGCGCTACGTTCCTGCCAGGCTGTGGTTGCGGACGGACGAAATGTCCATCCTAGTCCAAGACAGACGCGGTCAAAGGGATCCACGTAAGCGACCGCGTGCGCGCGGCGCGATCATGGCGCGTCCTAGATGTAAGCCGCACCGTCCGTTCTACTTTCTTTGAGGCAATACCGCCTCGCGGGCGAGCGGGCCAGTCGTGAAGGTGGCTGCGGCCTCCCGAGCAAACACCCCGGTGCGCAAGTGTGGGGTCAAATACCAGGTCAGCTGGTGGGAACAACCCGATATTCCGTGCAGGGCACGGATCGTATACGACACAGAAGGCAGGGTAGCGGACATGGTGAGGGGCAGCTTGATGCATGCGGCTCGGTTAGGCGCTGGGACCGCGGTGGTCATTGCCGTTTTGGGCCTGAGTGGATGCGCGTTCAATCCACTGTCCACGTTCACGACGCCCACGATCGACCAGATCGAGCGCGAGACCGTTACCCCCACGGTATCGGACGATGCCCTGGTCACGCCGGGAACCCTGACGGTCGCTCTCGATACGTCCGATGCCCCGCAAGCCATGCAGGATGCCGACGGAAACCTCACGGGTTATGCGGTCGATGCCGCTCGTGCCCTCGCATGTCGCATGGGTCTCAAGGTTGCCTTTGTCGATGCGTCCACGGCCGATTCCGCGCTCAGCGATAAAAAGGCCGACATCTTCATTGGTGACGTCAGGTCTACGGACGGCGATATCAGCTCGCTTGGCACCTGTCTGTACGACGCCCCCGCCGTATTCGGCAAGAGCAGTGACGGAGAGCCCCCGAGTGTCTCCACCGACACGCTCAACACTGCTACCTTGGGCGTCCAGACCTCTTCGGCCTCGCAGGAAGCGCTCGCCAAGCAGAGCATCACGGCCAACCAAAAGACCTTCTCCAACATCAACGAGTGCTTCGAGGCACTCGAGTCTGGCGAGGTCGATTACGTGATCTGTGATTCCACGGCCGGTGGTTACCTCGCGCGCCTGATGAGCCGGATCTCCTATGTCGGCGCGCTCGAGACGCCCTCGACGCTTGGCGTCGCAGGCCTTAGCTCTAACGATGAGCTGTGCCGTGCCGTGAGCGATGCCCTCGACGGCATCACGGTCGACGGCACGCTCGAGGCGGTCCACTGCGTCTGGTACGGCCAAATGCCCTATGGCCTTACCGCCAAGACTGTTTCGGGGGCCAATGTGCAGGCATCCGACTCCACTTCCAACGAGACCGAGTCCTCCGATGGCGACGCCTCCGATAACAACGGCGACAATCCGTCGTCTAGCCAGGAGGGCGCCATCACCGACGATGACATCAACAAGCTCAATAGCTAGTTATTGCTAGGGGTGGCGCCTGCCGTACACCGAACAAGGCGCTTCTTCACGGTTTCAACACGCATAGCCGGGTCTCCCCAATAGGGGAGCCCGGCTTTTCTATTTTGATAAAACCAGCAGGTCAAAGCTAATTTCCAGGAGAAAAACCAACTCCGCCGATGCCTTCCTATAGCGCACTTTGCCACGGAAAAGTGCGAGACTTCGGTATGCGGTATCAAGCAGTCGTTATTCGGGTCTTTGGGAATTCGGGTGATTAAATGCACGGCAATGGGTACATAGCCAGTACAGTAAGTCCCCGAGGCAGATTGGAGCCACGTATGGATATCAAGGTTTCTGGACGCAAGACGACGGTAACCGATGCTCTGCGTGCGCATGTGGATGAGAAGATCGGCGAGGCGCTCAAGGTTTTCGACATCGAGCCCATGACAGTCGACGTCGTTCTTCGCTATGAGAAGAACCCCTCGAACCCCAACCCGGCAATCGTCGAGGTTACGGTTCGTGCCCGCGGTTCGGTGATTCGCGTTGCCGAGCACGGTGCAGATATGTACGCCGCTATCGACCTCTCCGCCGATAAGGTCACCCGCCAGCTGCGCAAGTTCAAGACCAAGGTCGTGGACAACCGCCAGGGCGGTGCCAGCGCCGCGGATGTCGCACCGGTCGAGCGCGTTGAGGATCTGGCCGACCTGCTGCTGCCCAAGGAGGACGACGACCTGCTCGTCCGCGAGAAGGTCATCGATGTCACTCCGATGACTGAGGAGCAGGCGCTGGTGCAGACCGATCTGCTCGGCCACGACTTCTACGTGTTCGAGAACGCGACGACTGGTCTCATCAATGTGGTGTATCACCGTAAGAATGGTGGATATGGCATCATCAAGCCCCGCATCGAAACACTTGACGAGTAAAATACGTTAACTTGCATGAGTTAACGGTTGGCGGCCATCCCATGCGGGTGGCCGCCTTTTTACGTAAGGAGTCGCTTTGATGGACAAGGCCGCATCCGCCGGTCATTCGAACCGTTGCCGCATCGTCGTCGATACCTGCTGCGACTTTAGCCCCGAGGTCGCCGCGAACCTCGATGTCGATATCCTGGGTTTTCCCTTTATTATCGATGGCGAGGAGCGCACAGACGACATCTGGTCGAGCATGAGCCCTAAGGAGTTCTACGACCGCATGCGCGCCGGTGCCCGCGTGTCCACCTCGGCCGTGTCGCTCGGTCGCTATATCGAGTTTTTTACCGAGTGCGCCAAAGAGGGCACGCCCACGGTCTACCTGTGCTTTACCTCGGCGCTGTCGTCGAGCTACAACTCCGCGTGCCAGGCGGCAGATGCCGTGCGCGCCGAGTATCCCAACTTTGAGCTCTACGTGGTCGACAACGCTCTGCCCTGCGCGACCGGCGCGCTCTTGGCGCTCGAGGCCGTGCGCCAGCGTTCGGCGGGACTGACCGCCAAGGAGCTGGTCGATTGGGCAAACGAGGCAAAAACCTACGTGCACGGCTACTTTACGCTCGAGAGCTTCGACGCACTGGCTGCCGGCGGCCGCATTCCTCCCGCGGCGGCGCAGCTCACGGCAAAGCTCGACGTCAAGCCCGAGCTCTCCTACGACCTGGCCGGCTCGCTGTCGCTGATCGGCGTCAACCGCGGCCGCAAGAAGGCGCTCAAGTCCATCCTCAAGTCGTTCCGCGAGAACTATGTGCCCGATCGCACCATGCCCATCGCCATTATGACTGCCGATGCCGAAAAGGACGGTGACTGGCTCGAAGCTGCCATCCGCAAGGAGGAGGGTTGCGCCGACGTCACGATCATTCGCAGCTCCGTGGGTCCCACCATCGGCTCGCACGTGGGTCCCGGCATGGTGGCCTGCGCGTTTTGGGGTAAGAACCGCGCCGACAAGGCGTCGCTTTCCGACCGCATCGCCCGCCGCGTGCGCGGCCAATAGGCAAGTAATGCGGCCGTAATTGATCCCAACTCACAGCCCAAACGCTGGCACCGAGTATTCAACCTGGTAATTACACCCAACCCAAAAGGAAAGGTTTCATGGCAAACAAGCTCTCTGTCGCATTTATCGGCACCGGAATTATGGGTGCCCCCATCGCCGGCCACATTCTGGACGCTGGCTATCCCGTCACGGTCAACAACCGCACCAAGTCCAAGGCTGCAGCGCTCGTTGAGCGCGGCGCCGTCTGGGCTGATACCCCGGCAGATGCCGCGGCGAACGCCGACGTTGTCTTTACCATGGTGGGTTATCCCTCCGAGGTCGAGGAGCTCTACCTGGCGGGTGACGGTCTGCTCGTGTGCACTAAGCCCGGCGCGGTCCTGATCGACCTCACCACGAGCTCGCCTGAGCTGGCGCGCGACATTGCCGAGGCCGCCCAGGTCTCCGGTCGCATGGCGTTTGACTGCCCCGTCACCGGCGGCGAGTCGGGAGCTATCGCCGGCACGCTCACGGCTATCGTGGGCGCTACCGAAAACGACATTGCTCCGGTCCGCGACATCCTTTCCACCTTTGCGGCAAATATTTGCTGCTTCGATGGTGCCGGTAAGGGTCAGGCTGCCAAGCTCGCCAACCAGGTGTCGCTGGGCGCCTGCATGGTCGGCATGGCAGACGCCATGGCATTTGCCGAGCTGAGTGGCCTCGATCTGGAAAAGACCCGTCAGATGATTCTGGGCGGTACCGGCAAGTCCGGCGCCATGGAGAGCCTGGCGCCCAAGGCGCTCGACGGCGACTACAAGCCCGGCTTTATGGTCGAGCACTTCATTAAGGACCTGCGCTTGGCGCTCGCCTATGCCGACGACCGCGAGCTTGCGCTGCCCGGCGCCGACGTGGCCTTTACGCTCTATGACATGCTCGACGCCATCGGTGGTGCCAAGCTGGGCACCCAGGCCATCACGGTCCTCTATAAGGAGGAAGCCGACGCCATCGCCGCCGGTCTGGACTGGTCACAGTATCGTCCCGAAGAGCATGGTGCTCACGAGGAAGGCTGCGGTTGCGGCGAGCATGGCGACGACCACGAGTGCGGTTGTGGCCACCACCATGGCGAGGACCACGAGTGCTGCGGCGGCCACGGCCATGACGACGGCCACGAGTGCTGCTGCGGCCACCATCACGGGGAGTAGCGCCCATGAGCTGGACGTTCGTGGTGCTTGCGCTGGTGCTCTTTCTCTTTGCGATCTACATCGGCTTTTTGTGCGGCCAGTGGGCGTGCGAAAAGCGCGTCATCACCAAGCGCGACTACTGGATTGCCAATTTTGCAGGTGCGGCGGCAGTCGTCCTGCTAACCTGGGTGTTTTCGCTGTTCCCGCTGGTGCAGTTTGCGCCGATCGGCTGGCTCGGCGGCTTTATCGCCGGCCTTAAGATGAGCTTTGGCGAGTCCGTCGGCCCGTGGCGCAAGCACGACGAGGTCTTTAACGTCAACAAGGCACACCGCGCCGCCGCCGACGCGGGCGACGCCGAGGAGCGTCGCCGTGCGCGTCACAATGGCGCGGCCGACCGACAGCTCATCTCGGTCACCGATGACAGCAAGGGTGCTGGCAAGCACGCTAAGAAATAGTAAGAAGAGGTAACTATGGCAGAAAACAAGGAAGAACAGCTCACCGACGAGGAGCTGGCACAGCTTCAGCTGGCAGAGGAGAACGAGAACGCCGTCGACCGTCTGGTCAAGGAGCTCGGCTGCCCCACGCGCCGCATCCGTCAGTTTGCCGCCCGCGTGCTGCACCTGCTTGCCGAGCGCGATCCGCAGCGCGTCGTGCCCTGCGTGCCCGCGCTGATCGAGGCACTTGACCGCCCCGAGGCTCAGACCCGCTGGGAGGCCCTCGATGCCCTGGCGGCGCTTGCCACCACCTGCCCCGAGCAGCTGGGCGATGCCTTTGAGGGCGCCGAGACCGCGCTGTTCGACGAGATCTCCTCCACGCTGCGCTATGCCGCCTTCCGCCTGCTGTGCGTGTGGGGTGCCACGAGCGTCGAGCGTTCGCGCGAGGCTTGGCCCATCCTGGACGAGGCCATCCAGTGCTACCACGGCGACCTTGAGTATCGCGACATGCTCGGTTGCCTGTACGAGTTTTGCCAGGGCGAGATCGACGCCGAGGTTGCCGAGAAGCTTGCGCTGCGCCTTAAGTTCGATGCCGAGAACGGTAAGGGCAGCTATCTCAAGGCCCGTTCGAGCGAGATTTGCGAAATGCTTGTTAAACGTTTTGGCCTGGATCTCTCCAAAAAGAAGAAGCGTGCTAGCGTTAAAAAATCTGACGACGCCGAAGACGAGGAGTAACAGATTATGGCGCACGATGTAGTCCTGATCCCCGGTGACGGTATCGGTCCCGAGATTACGCAGGCCATGCGCCGCGTGGTCGAGGCCACCGGTGTCCAGATCAACTGGAACGTCCAGGAGGCCGGTGCCGGCGTCATGGACGAGTTTGGCACGCCACTGCCCCAGCACGTGCTCGATGCGGTCGCCGAGACCAAGGTTGCCATCAAGGGCCCCATCACCACACCGGTCGGCACGGGTTTCCGCAGCGTTAACGTCGCCCTGCGCAAGCACTTCGACCTGTACGCCTGCGTGCGCCCCTGCCTGTCGCAGCCGGGCGACGGCTCGCGCTTCCGCGACGTCGACCTGGTCATCGTGCGCGAGAACACCGAGGACCTCTACGCCGGCATCGAGTTCGATGAGGGCGCTGCCGAGGTTGAGGAGCTCTCGCAGCTTGTCGAGCGCTCGGGTCAGAAGACCTTCGCCGCTGATTCCGCGATCTCGATCAAGCCCATTTCCATCGCCAAGAGCCGCCGCATTGTGGAGTATGCCTTTGAGTATGCCCGCCACTGCGGCCGCAAAAAGGTGACGGCCGTGCATAAGGCCAACATCATGAAGGCGACCGACGGCCTGTTCCTGCGCGTTGCGCGCGAGGTGGCCGCCAACTATCCCGATATCGAGTTCAACGACAAGATTGTCGACGCCACCTGCATGGGCCTGGTCCAGAACCCCAACGACTTCGATGTCCTGGTGCTGCCCAACCTGTACGGCGACATCGTGAGCGACCTGTGCGCCGGCCTGGTGGGTGGCCTGGGTATGGCTCCGGGTTCCAACATCGGTGCCGACTGCGCCATCTTCGAGGCGACGCACGGCTCCGCGCCCGATATCGCGGGCCAGGATATCGCTAACCCCACGGCCGAGATTCTGTCTGCGGCTATGATGCTCGATCACCTAGGCGAGAACGACCCTGCCAATCGCATTCGCGCCGCCGTATCTGCCACGCTTGACGAGGGCGAGCAGGTTACCGGCGACGTTCGTCGTGCCCAGACCGGCTCCGTTGAGGGCGCTGTGGGCACGCAAGCCTTTGCCGATGCCGTTATCGCGCACCTGGCCTAAGGTGTGCACGCTGCAAACGCCTAAATAGTACTTAAGTGTTTGCGTATAACCTAAGAATCAATACGCCCGGCGCTCTGTCGGGCGTATTCTATTGCGGACTATGTTTCCTAACAAGGAGTAACTGATATGGGTCTGATTCAAAAGAAGGACGAGAAGGACGAGATCGACGGCATCCAGATCATCGAGCGCGGCGAAGGCCCCGACGGTGACGAGGACGAGAAGATCGACCTGGTCGCCGGTACGTCTGCCGAGCACATTGCCGCCGGTACGACGGCCGAGGAGGAGGACGCCCGCCTGGAGGCTCAGATTGCCGCGGATGCCGCCGACGAGAATCTGATGCCCGAGGAGCAGGATGAGGACAACGACTCCGACGTGGACGACCATGCATCCAAGCACAAGAAGACGATGATTGCCGCCTTTGTGGTTGCAGTCGTGATCGCTGCGGTGGTCGGCTTCTTTATCGGCAATGGCGGCTTTGGCAGCAAGGGCGTCGGCTCGGCGACCCTCACCGAGGACCAGCTCGATTCGACCGTTGCAAGCTACAGCTACAACGGCAAGAAGAGCGACATCACCGCGCGCGAGGCCATCGAGAGCCAGTACAGCCTTGATACCGTCAAGGATAGCGATGGCAACTACACCGCTCCTTCTGCCGACGTTATCCTGTCCTACGTGCGCAACAAGATCCTGCTCGACGCCGCCGAGGACGAGGGCATCACCGTCTCTTCTAAGGAGATGAAGAAGTACGCCGAGGATTCCATCGGCACTTCGGACTACAAGACTATGGCCACGCAGTATGGCGTGTCCAAGGACCAGGCCAAGCAGATCGTCCGCCAGTCCGCGACGTTGCAGAAGCTCTACAAGAAGAAGGTCGGCGACAGCTCCGCAAGCATGCCGACCGCCCCGACCGAGCCTGCTGACGGCAACGAGGAGACCGCGAGCAAGGACTACGCCGACTACATCATCAACCTTGCCGGTGACGAGTGGGATAGCTCAAAGGGCACCTGGAAGGACGCCGACAGCACCTACGCTAAGGCCTTCGCTGACGATGCCTTTACGACCGATAGCGCCACCTATAAGCAGGCCATGACCGCCTACTACACTGCTTATCAGCAGTACTCCTCGCAGGCTTCGAGCGCCAGCTCCAAGTGGACCGAGTACGCCAACGGCCTCTACGCCAAGGCCAACATCAGCATCTACGGCCTGTTTGCGTAAAGATTGCCTGAGCCTTCGAGTACGAAGCCGAAATATCTGATGGAGCCCCCTAGAACGGACATCGTTCTAGGGGGCTTTTTGCGTTGTGGGGAAAGGCGGGGAAGAGGGTGGTAGGGGAGAGGTTATATACAAATTCTTGGAGACTTTATTCATGTAAAGTGAAAACGATTTCGGCCAAACTGGTAGTAACAATGTGGTACCACTGTTCATCTGGTAGTAACCAATTTTGATTCAAAATCGAATGGAAATTGCTAAAAATTAGTTTGGTAATGAAAGAAACGCAGCATGTCTACCTGCGTAAATTACCGTTTACGGGCCAAAAATAACCGTTTGGCAACGAAATAGTAATTTGAACGAAATATGGTGGATGTTTGAATTGAGTGTGTGCTGCCGTACATACCAGCAACCCCAAATAGGGACTGGGTTGTCTAAGTTTGCGCACCAATGCCGGCAAGCGGAGAAGCCGGTATGCACAAGGCGCGGACATGGAACTCGTTGGTGAACAACGAAAGAAAGGTTGGAGGAGATACCATATGATGAAGTACCTCCAGAAGCTCGGCAAAGCGCTGATGCTTCCCGTCGCGGCGCTTCCCGTCGCAGGTATTCTTATGGGCGTGGGCTACCTGCTCGCTCCCGCAGTCATGGGTGCTGCCGGTGACACTACCGGTTTTGCCTATACCGCCGGCTTCCTGCTCATCAAGGCAGGCGGCGCTCTTATCGATAACATGGCCTGGCTGTTCGCAGTCGGCGCCGCTGTCGGCCTTGCCGACGATCACGATGGCACCGCTGGCCTCGCTGGCCTCGTCGCCTTCCTGATGATCCAGCAGCTCCTGAACCCCGCTGTTGTTGGCACCATTCGTGGTATGGACGCCGATGCTCAGACCGCTTGGCTTGCCACGACCGAGGGCATCGCGTTCTCCAAGATCGCTGGTAACTCCTTCATCGGCATCCTGTCCGCATTCATCGGTGGCACTTGCTACAACAAGTTCAAGGACACTCGTCTTCCCGACTGGCTGGCCTTCTTCTCCGGCAAGCGTTGCGTCGCCATCATGACCGCTGTCATCTGCATCGTCGTCTCCGTCGTCCTGCTCTTTGCTTGGCCGCTCATCTTCGGTGCTCTTGTTGCTCTTGGTGAGGGTATCGCCGCCATGGGTGGTATCGGCGCTGGCATCTACGCCTTCCTCAACCGCCTGCTCATCCCGACCGGTCTGCACCACGCACTCAACAACGTGTTCTGGTTTGACACCATCGGCCTGGGCGACCTGACCCACTTCTGGGCTGGCGAGACCTCTGCTGACGTCAAGTGGAGCCTCGGTATGTACATGTCCGGCTTCTTCCCCTGCATGATGTTCGGTATCCCGGGCGCTGCCCTGGCTATGGTTCAGACCGCTAAGAACAAGAAGGCTGCTATCGGCCTGGTTGTCTCCGCTGCCATCTGCGCCTTCGTCTGCGGCGTCACCGAGCCCTTCGAGTTCGGCTTCATGTTCCTGTGCTTCCCGCTCTACGTCGTGTACGCTGTCCTGTACGGCATCTTCACCATCATCACTTACTATGTTGGTTTCCGTGCTGGCTTCTGCTTCTCCGCTGGTGCTACCGACCTCCTGTTCTCCTCTAGCCTCCCGGCTGCTGCCAACACCTGGATGATCATCCCGCTGGGCATCGCTGCCTTCATGGTCTTCTACCTCGTGTTCCGCTTCGCCATCACCAAGTTCAACCTCATGACCCCTGGTCGCGAGGATGAGGATGTCGAGGAGACCTCCACTTCCGCCGCTGCTGGCGACGACAAGTTCGCCGCTCTGGCCGCTGCTGTTCTCGCTGCCGTCGGTGGCAAGGAGAACGTCAAGACCGTTGACTGCTGCGCTACTCGCCTGCGCTTCGAGCTCGGCGATTCCGCTCTGGTCGACGAGGCTGCCTGCAAGAAGGCTGGCGCTCTGGGTGTCATGAAGATGGACAAGGGTGCTACCCAGGTCATCATCGGCACGCAGGTCCAGGCTGTTGCCGAGGAGCTCAAGAAGCTTCTTTAAGCCTTAAAGACGTATCTGTCTTACAAAGGGTCGTCCCGCTCCGCGGGGGCGGCCCTTTTTGCTACCTCAATACTTGATGCAGCGATGTAATTGGTATTACAGCGTGCAGGCTATCAACCGGCAAACAATATTGAAATATGTTGGTTGACCTGCTGTTATTCCATTAAAACTGCTATAGTACGTGGTGTCTGGTTACAACCAATTTCGAGTCATTTATCCGGCAGGTATCATTATGGCAATGGGAGCGCGCAAACAACCTCTGTACGATCAGCTCGTCGATTTGCTGACCGATAAAATCGATCACGAACTTCGACCAGGCGACTATTTGCCGTCCGAGCGTGACCTGTCGGAACGCTATGGGCTCTCGCGTACGACGGTTCGTCTTGCCCTGCAGGAGCTTGAGCGTCTGGGCTTGGTGGTTCGTCAGCGCGGCCGTGGAACCATGGTGTGCGACCGCTCTCTGCAAACGGCAAACCTCACGCAGACCTATAGCTTTACCGAGCAGATGAAGGCGATCGGCCGTGTGCCCAAGACGACGATTCTTGAGTTTACCGAGGTCGAGGCTGACAAGAATATTGCCGTAGAGATGAACGCGCGCCTGGGCGAGCGTCTGTACAAGATCAAGCGCCTGCGTATAGCCGATGGTGTGCCGCTGATGATTGAGTGTACATATCTGCCAAGTCGCAAGTTCTTTGCGCTTAAGCGCCCCATGATCGAGAACAAATCGCTGTACGACATGATCGAGCAGGACTTTCACGAGAAAGTTCGCGTGGCAGAGGAAGAATTCTATGCGAGTATCGCCCGCCATTCCGATGCTCGTTTGCTCGAGATTGCTGAAGGCGCACCGGTCCTGGATTTGATTCGCACCACATATGACATGAACAACGAGGTTATCGAGTATACGCGTTCGGTTGCGCGCGCCGACCAGTTTAAGTACAAGGTCTACCACAACCGCGCAGTCTAGAGTTATTGGGTATAAACGGCTTGGCGTGTTTTGCGGCGGGTGCAAAATGTGCCAAGCGGTAGAAGGCAACGAACAATCGCTCGAATTAACAATGCAGTGGTTTTTGATCCGCCCTAAAACGCACTGCGGGTACGGGAGCATAGATGAGCACGTATGCTATCAAGGCCGACAAGTTCTTTTTGCCGGCGGGGCCGCAGCTGGGCGGCTACCTCATGGTCGAAGACGGCGTCTTTGGCGCTTGGCAGGCCGATGAGCCCGCTTGCGAGATCAAAGATTATTCGGGTACATGGATTGCGCCGGGCATGGTAGACACCCACATTCATGGCTTCTATAACCATGCCACGACCGATAACGATGCCGAGGGTATCAACATCAGCTCGACCGAGCTCGCTCGTCGTGGTACCACCAGCTGGCTGCCTACGACCTTTACCGACGGCGTGGAGCAGATCAAGGACGCCTGTGCCGCTATTGCACAGGCGGACGAAGAGCGCGGGCCCGAGTTCTGCGGTGCTCGTATTCAGGGCATCTACCTGGAGGGTCCGTTCTTTACCATGAAGCATGTGGGCGCCCAGAACCCCGCTTATCTGATCGACCCGTCCGAGGAAGTTTTTGACGAGTGGCAGGAGGCCGCCGGCGGTCGTATCGTCAAGAGCGCCATGGCGGCCGAGCGCGATGGCGCTGCCGCTTACGCTGCGGCTCTGAGCGCAAAGGGCGTCGTGACCTGCATTGGCCACTCTGATGCCACCTATGATGAGTGTGCCGCCGCTATCAATGCTGGCGCCAGCTGCTTTACGCATACCTACAACGGCCAGCGTGGTCTGCATCACCGTGAGCCCGGTGTCGTCGGCGCCGCTATGACCACGCCCAATACCTATGCCGAGATCATTTGCGACGGCAAACACGTGAACCCCGCTGCTATCAAGGCCTTGCTGCAGGCCAAGGGCTGGCAGCACACGGTGCTGATTACCGACTGCCTGGGTTGCGGCGGCATGCCCGAGGGCAAGTACACCAGCGGCGGCATGGACGTCGTTATGAAGGACAACCTTTGCTGGCTCGCCGATGGCTCTGCTATCGCCGGTTCGGTGCTCACGCTCGCACAGGGCGTAAAGAACATCGTCGACTGGGGTCTTGCGAGCGCCGATATCGCCATTCGCATGGCGACCGAGGTGCCCGCGCGCTCTGCTCACGTCGAGGATAAATGTGGCAGCATTATGCCCGGTCGCGACGCCGACTTTGTCGTGTTCAATCCCGACCTTACCCTGGTCGAGACGTATGTGGGTGGCAACAGCGTCGGCAACGCGTTTGCCGAGTAGCCGCCAAGGAAACGATCCGAAAGGGGATTTAGATGATTTACGGTGCATTAGGCGATATCGAGGAATATCGCGGAATGCTCAAGGGCCTCGACGTGCTGATCGACTGGCTCGAGGAGAACGACCCGGCGCAGCTCGAGGTCGGCAGCCATCCGATTCTGGGCGACAAGGTCTTTGCGAACGTCATGGCTCCCACGACGCGTCCCGAGGCTGAGGCTCACTATGAGACGCATCAGCGCTATCATGACCTGCAGATCGACGTCGAGGGTCGCGAGGCCTTTAAGGTCGCTACGGGTAGCCTGACGCTGGTCCAGGAGTTTGACGAGAAGGACGATTACGATCTGGTCGATTCCGACACTTCGATCGCCGGCGATCTTGCCGACGACAAGTTCGCGCTGTTTGTTGCCGGCGAGCCTCACATGCCCACGCTCGAGTTCCCGGGCGATGGCGCACAGCCGGTCAAGAAGATCTGCTTTAAGCTGCTTGCAGACGCTTACTGGGAGGAGTAGCGAACTGCTCGGCTGAGTTGTTCGCCTGATGGCGTGATTCCCCTAGGGAAATCACGCTACGACCCCGCCAAGCGTGTTTTCCCTAGGGGATCACGTTTGGCGGGGTTTTATGTTTATGAATAGGGGAACTGAAGCCGTGACGATGCTTGGGTTGGCGCACGCGCACTCAAATCGGCAACAACAAAGTAGATAAGCATTTGAAGAAATGCGATTGAAGCATAATGTAACTAGTATGAAATAGTGGATAGCTGATACATACCACCTTTCAAATATAGAATCGTTAGAAATCTATAGTTAAAAAGTAATTTACCAGCGGGTTTATATTTTGTTCATTAAAGCCGTTCATCGTCATTTCGCTACCGTTTACGGACCACTTCAGATTCTGTCTACATAATTGCGTTAGTGCGTCCATAATAGGCAAGGCGTTTAGCTGAGGGCCGAGGAACCGGCATCGGCGTCGTAGAGCACGAAGATCGGGAGTAGCATGCATTCGTTTAAGATCACCAATCAATTCCTACTCGATGATGAGCCGTTCACCATCTTGTCGGGGGCGATTCACTATATGCGTGTTCATCCGAGCGACTGGCATCACTCGCTCTATAACCTTAAGGCTCTTGGGTTTAATACGGTCGAAACGTATGTACCGTGGAATCTTCATGAGCCAAAGCCTGGCGTCTTCGATTTTTCTGGTTCAATTGATTTAGCGGCATTTCTTGATGAGGCGGCGTCGCTTGGTCTGTATGCAATTGTTCGGCCTTCTCCGTTTATTTGCGCAGAATGGGAATTTGGCGGCATGCCAGCATGGCTGCTGCGCCAACATGATATGAGACCGCGTAGCAGCGACCCCAAGTTTCTTGCTCACGTTGCGCATTACTACGACCATCTCATGCCGATACTCGTCTCGCGTCAGATTGACAAGGGCGGAAACATCATCATGATGCAGGTTGAAAACGAGTATGGATCATATTGCGAGGATAAGGACTATCTTCGCGCGATTCGTCGCCTTATGGTCGAGCGTGGGGTTTCCGTGCCCCTTTGTACTTCCGATGGCCCGTGGCGTGGGTGCCTTCGTGCCGGTACGCTCATTGACGATGATGTGTTGTGCACCGGCAACTTTGGTTCTCATGCAAAGGAGAACTTTGAGGCTCTTTCTGCTTTTCACAAGGAGCATGGAAAACAATGGCCTCTTATGTGCATGGAGTTGTGGGACGGCTGGTTCAATCGCTATGGGGAGAACGTCATCAGACGCGATCCCGAAGATCTTGCCTCTTGCGTTCGCGAGGTGCTCGAGCTTGGAGGGTCTTTAAACCTCTACATGTTTCATGGAGGCACCAACTTTGGATTTATGAACGGATGTTCTGCACGCCATACGCATGACCTGCACCAGGTGACATCATATGACTACGATGCTCCATTGGACGAACAGGGCAACCCGACCGAGAAATACTTCGCAATTCAAAGGACAGTTCACGAGCTGTATCCCGATATCGCGCAAAGCAAGCCGTTAACAAAAAAGACGTTTTCCATGCCCGATATTTCGGTGAGTGAGCGCGTAAGTCTATTTAATGTGCTCGATATTCTTTCGGAGCCGATTGAAGCCCAATATCCTATGCCCATGGAAGAGATGGGTCAGTCGTATGGATATACGTTATATACCACGACTGTCGAGCGTGACCGTGCAGATGAAGAGCGTATTCGGGTTATTGACGCCCGCGACCGTGCGCAGGTGTTTGTGAACGGTGACAAAGTGGCGACGCAGTATCAGGAGCACATCGGGGAAGATATTCACTGCGTTCTTCCCTGTGAACAAAACCGCCTGGATGTTCTGACCGAGGATATGGGTCGCGTCAATTATGGTCACAAATTGCTCGCCGATACGCAGCATAAGGGCATTAGGACAGGAGTTTGCGTTGATCTTCACTTTGTTACCGGTTGGGAGATGCGTTGTCTGCCACTCGATAACATCGATAATCTTGATTATTCCGCCGGCTGGGTAGAGGGGCAACCTTCCTTTTACCGCGCAAAGTTTGATATATCTGAGCCGGCTGATACCTTTATCGACACTACGGGTTTTGGAAAGGGTGTGGCATTCGTAAACGGAACGAATGTCGGACGTTTTTGGGATAAGGGTCCCATCATGACGCTCTATGTTCCGCACGGTTTATTGCACCCTGGTACCAATGAGCTCGTTATGTTCGAAACAGAGGGCGTGTATGATGCGAAAATCTCCCTTCGCTCTGAGCCCGTTATCCGTACACTTGAACAAGAAGGAGTTGAGTAGAAATGATTGTAGGCGCACGAGTCGACTTTCGCTTGATTCACGGACAGGTGGCAAACCTCTGGTCTAACGCCCGTCAGGTAAGCCGCTTCATGGTAGTTGACGACGAGGTATCGCAAGATGCTACCCAAAAGCAGGTTCTTCGCATGGCTTGCCCGGCAACTGTGAAGTTGTCCGTGCTTCCTGTCGACAAGGCCGCTGCCAACATCACTGCTGGCAAATATGATGCGCAACGTCTCTTTATTGTTGCGAAAAAGCCTGAGGTCTACGTTCGACTTTTGGAGCAAGGTGTTAAGCTTGAGCAGCTCATCGTCGGTAATATGACGACAATGGAGCCGGTCAAGAAGCTGACTCGCAACATTAGTTGCGACCAGGGGGACCTTGACGCATTTGCCAAACTCAAGGCCGATAATCTTCCTATTGTCATTCAGCTGACGCCGCAGGATAACCCAGAGGCTCTCACGCTCTAGTCGAATTAACGCTAGGCCGTGAAGGGGGATGCACGGTTTATATAAGCGTATTGGTATTGTAGAAACTGTTACACCTTAAATAAGGAGTTTACCATGATTGCTTGGTGGCAGATTCTTCTGTTAACCCTGTATGCGGGTTATCAGATTCTGGATGAGCTGAACTGGTACACCTGTGCCGGCTCAGCCGTCTTCTCCGGTATGATTACCGGTTTGATTATGGGTGACCTACAGACTGGCCTGTTTATCGGCGGCAGCATGCAGCTCACCGTCCTGGGCGTTGGTACCTTTGGCGGCGCCTCTCGTATCGATGCCAACTCCGGCACTCTGGTCGCCACTGCCTTTGCCGTGGGTGCGGGCATGAATCCCGAGACGGCTCTTGCCGCCATCGGCGTACCTGTCGCTGCCATTCTCGTTTACACCGATATCGCCGGCCGTTTCGCCAACACGTTCTTCGGTCACATGTGCGATGCCGATATCGAGAAGATGAACTGGGGTGCCTACAACGTACACTACTTGCTCGGTGCCGTTTCCTGGATGTTGTCCCGCATGATTCCGGTCTTCCTGGCTCTCGCATTTGGCCAGGGCTTGGTCGAGGGCATCACTACCGCCCTTAACGGCGACTGGAAGTGGCTGGGTGACGGTCTGTCTGTTGCTGGCGGTGCCTTGCCCGCTGTTGGCTTCGCCATCCTGCTCCGTTACCTGCCGGTCAAAAAGCACGTCGCCTACCTGCTGCTCGGCTTTGTAGTTGCCGCCCTGTTTGGTACGGCCTTCACGAGCATCATGAACCTCAACGCCAACATCGTCGCTGTGAACGGCGCGCTTGGTAAGGGTGCCGTGGATATGGTCGGTATGTTCAATAACATGTCGATGCTGGCGATCGCTATTATTGGCTTTGCTCTGTCTTTGCTGTACTACAAGAACAACCAGCGTCCCGTCGCTGCTGCTGGCGCTGCGGAGGGAGACGACGACGATGAGCTCTAATGAGAAACTCGCCAATGGCACCACTGGCTACAAGATTACCAAGGACGACCTTGCGCAGATCAACCGTCGTAACCTGCTTGGTTTCCAGGATGGTTGGAACTACGAGCGCATGCAACACTCTGGTTATCTCTGGATTATCCTGCCCACACTGCGCAAGCTGTACGGCGACGGCACGCCGGAGCTAAAGGAAGCCTGCCGCGCCCAGTGCGCACCGTTCTTCAACACCTCAAACTTCCTCAACACGATCATCACCGGTATCGATTTGGCGATCGAGGAAGAGGAGGGCATTGAGGGCCTCGAGGCTGTTGCTGGTCTCAAGACTGGTCTCATGGGACCGCTGGCTTCCATCGGCGATTCCATCTTCGGTTCGCTGCTCCCGACCATTTTCGGCGCTCTGGCTGCCAATATGGCCATGAACGGCAACCCCTTGGGTATCTTCATCTGGGTCGTCGTGAACATCCTTGTTGACTGGTTCCGCTGCAAGCAGACCCACATGGCCTATGAGCAGGGTATGAAGCTCGTCACCACCATGAGCGATCGCCTGAACGCGTTGACCGACGCGGCCTCCGTAATGGGTGTCTTTATGGTCGGTGCTCTGGTCGCAACCAATGTCGGTATCGTTATTGCGGCGAAGCCTGTTATCGGCGGCGTTACCGTTGACTTGCAGAACATCTGCAATATGATTTGCCCCAAGCTGGTTCCTGCCGCACTCGTCGGCTTCGTATACTGGCTCCTCGGTAAGAAGGGCATGACCTCGACGAAGGCCATCTTTATCGTCTTGGTTCTGTCCATTGCCTTGGGTGCATTCGGTATCATTTGCAAGGGCTAAATACCCCATATTGTCACGGCATTTGAGCCTCAATTGAGACGTGGCGCACACCTCCAAGGCGACTTTATCGCCATATCCCCTGGAGTGTGCGCCTCTTTTGTTTTGTCGGACACCGTTGTTCATAGGCGGTTATGCAGTCATCGTGTTCGATTAATTCCTTAAGGCTGCCTTGAAGGGAATATAGTGCAATGCCATTTTGGATCGTCCTGTTCATTTGTGTTGTAGTGGCTTATTTCGCTGTGACCGAAGGAGCGAAAAAATACTTCGATATGAAATTGCAGGTATTGTTTAACTTGGGCTTATACCAAGATTGCATAGACCTGCTCGATCGCAAACTTGCGCGTATAGTAATGTCTACGTATAAGCAGTATTACCTGCGTTTCACGATCTATGAAGCTGCTGATATGGACGCATATGCAGATCGAATGCTTGACCACTTGCTGGAGATGTCGTGCAGCGATAAACAACGTCGACAGCTTGCGGTTCGCGCCTTTAATTTCTATATCAAGACGGGTGACCGGAAGCGGGCGGCGTCCATGTTGGAAGAGATGCGCCCCATCGTGTCGAAGGGCATTTTGGCGGACAGTCAATTGACCTACGACATAGTCTTTTGCCGTCGGCATGATAAGATCGATGAGATGGAAGCTATGCTGGATACGAACGACCTTGGGTTACGCGGAAAGCTCTATCTGCTGCTTTCATATCAATATGAGAGCAGCGGGAACAAGGGCGAAGCACGTAGATATCGCAACCTTGAAAAGCAGCTTAGAGACGCTCACAGACCTCCCGCGATAAAACAAAATACTCACTAAACTTTAATGATGCAGTGGTCGTAAGAGCCCTTTTGAGGGGTTCTTTGGCTAGAGAAAGCGAACGGTAGAAAGGTAGATAGAATGATTGGATTTGTACTAACTGGTCACGGTCAGTTTGCACCTGGTTTGAAAAGCGCTTTGGATATGGTCGCCGGCGAACAGCCTAATTTTGAGGTAGTTCCTTTTGCGGGCTCGGAGGCGGTTACTTTTGGTGATGATTTGCGAACCTGCATTGCCAAGATGCGTCAAGCTTGTGATGGCGTATTGGTGTTTGTTGATTTGCTTGGCGGTACTCCGTTCAATCAAGCTATCCCAATGACGACTGAGTTCGATAACGTGACCGTTGTCACCGGAACAAATCTACCTATGTTGGTGGAGCTCGTTATGACGCGTGCGTTTGGAGACCCAACGCTTGATGAACTTGCCGAACGCGCACGGGTCGTTGGTCGTGAGGGAGTCGATCTCAAGAAACTCGAGAGTGCTGACATTGATGAAGACGATGAGATGTAGTGTCGCTATTAGCCCATTTATTGGACATGTTGGTGCGTTACCTGAAGGCTGAAGTATTGGTCAATTGCTCATTACGTGGAGAATATCATGACGTGCAAGAGGCACAGACAACCGCTATATGACCAGCTCGTAGATATTCTGATCGAAAAAATTGATCATGAATATCAGCCAGGTGATTTGATTCCGTCCGAACGTGAGCTTGCCGAACGTTTCGGGCTTTCGCGGTCGACTGTCCGGCTTGCAATTCAGGAACTTGAGTATCTTGGTCGGATTGTGCGAAAACAAGGTCGCGGTACGTTTGTTGCCGATCGACTAGCTCAAGCAACAAATCTTACCCAATCGTACAGTTTTACTGAACAGATGAAAGCGATGGGCCGCCTGCCAGAAACAACCATCTTAGAGTTCTGTGAAATGGAAGCAGATAAAACGCTCTCGATGCAAATGGGGATTCATTTGGGTGAAAAGGTATTAAAACTCAAACGTTTACGAATGGCAGATGGTATTCCTATGATGGTTGAGCGTAGCTATCTTCCAGCAAGGCTCTTTATTTCACTCAAGCGTCCTCTACTCGAACAGAAGCCCCTTTACGATGTCATTGAGCAGGATTATCAGCAGAAAATTCGAGTAGCGGATGAGGAGTTCTCTGCGGGTATAGCACGTCCATGTGACGCTCGGCTTCTAGGTATTGGTGAGGGTGCGCCAGTTCTGGACATAGTCCGAACTACTCACAACACCCAAAATGATGTTGTCGAGTTTACGCTTTCGGTGGCTCGTGCGGACAAGTTTAAGTACAGGATTTCTCATTATCGAGATACTCTGTGATCGGATACGAGTGTTAACGAAAGAAAAACAGCCTATGACTACTACCCGATTTAACTTTTCAGATTAAGTCTTTATATATCAGACAATTTAGTAAAGAAAGAGGTATTAGAAATGTTCGAGAAGAGTGTCGAGGAACTCACCGAGCTCGGCGCCCAGATCACCACGGCCGAGATTGCTCAGCAGCCCGAGCTTTGGCGTGATACGCTCAACATCTATCGCGAGAACAAGGAGGCCATCGAGGCCTTCCTGGCCGAGGCTCGCGCCATGGGCGAGGGTCGTCTGTCCGTTGTCTTCACCGGTGCCGGTACGTCCGACTACGTTGGCGATACCTGCGCCCCGTACCTGCGTCACGCTGGCAACACTGATCTCTACGACTTTAAGCCCATCGCCACGACCGACATCGTGAGCGCCCCGCGCGACTTCCTGCGCGCCGAGGATCCCACGCTCGTGGTTTCCTTTGCCCGCTCTGGCAACAGCCCCGAGAGCCTTGCCGCCGTTGCCGTTGCCAAGGAGCTCGTCCACAACGTCAAGTTCCTCAACATCACCTGCGCTCCCGAGGGCAAGCTCGCTGTCGAGTCTGCCGATGATCCCAACGCGCTGACGCTGCTCATTCCGCGCGCCAACGACAAGGGCTTCGCCATGACCGGTTCTTATTCCTGCATGACCCTGCTCTCCACCCTTATTTTCGACACTGCCTCTGACGAGCAGAAGGCCGAGTGGGTCGAGACCATCGCCAAGATGGGCGAGGAGGTCATCTCCCGTGAGCCCGAGATCGCCGATTACCTGGCTGGCGACTTCAACCGCGTGACCTACTTGGGTTCTGGCTCCTTCGGTGGCCTTGCCCAGGAGAGCCAGCTCAAGATCCTCGAGCTGGCTCACGGTCTGGTCGCTACTTCCTACGACACCTCCATGGGCTATCGTCATGGACCTAAGTCCTTCGTCGACGATAAGACGCTCGTCTTCGTGTTCGTCAACAACGACGCCTACACCCGTCAGTACGACATCGACATCCTCAACGAGATCGGTGGCGACGAGATCGCTCAGCACACCATCGCCGTTCAGCAGGAAGGTGCCACCGTCTATGAGGGTGAGTCCTTCACCTTTAAGGGCTACGAAGCGCTTCCCGAGGGCTACCTCGCTCTGCCGTTCGTGATGTTTGCCCAGGCCATCAGCCTGCTCAACTCCGTGCGCGTGGGCAACACGCCCGATACGCCGAGCCCCACCGGTACGGTCAACCGCGTGGTTAAGGGCGTGACGATTCACCCCTTCACCGCTTAGTCGCGTCCCTCTGTAAGGGCGCCCGTCCGCTCATAACGGCGGGCGGGCGCTTTTTGTTTTACCTGAGCTGGGTATAGCATCACCACAGTCAACTGCTTTAAAGCAAGGAGTGCATATGAGCACGTACGCAATTAAGGCTGACAAGTTCTTCTTGCCGGCAGGCCCGCAACTGGGCGGCTATCTTATGGTCGAGGATGGCGTCTTTGGCGCCTGGCAGGCCGACGAGCCCTCTTGCGAGATTAAGGACTACACAGGGTCGTGGATCGCACCGGGTATGGTCGATACTCACATCCATGGCTTCTACAACCACTCAACTACCGATAATGATCCCGTGGGCATCGATATCAGCTCGACCGAGCTCGCCCGTCGCGGTACCACCAGCTGGCTGCCCACGACGTTCACCGATGGCGTCGAGCAGATCAAGGACGCCTGCGCCGCCATCGCTCAGGCGGACGAGGGTCGCGGCCCCGACTTCTGCGGTGCTCGCATTCAGGGCATCTACCTGGAGGGCCCCTTCTTTACCATGAAGCACGTGGGCGCGCAGAACCCCGCTTATCTTATCGATCCCTCCGAGGAGATCGTCAAGAGCGCCATGGCGGCCGAGCGCGACGGTGCCGCTGCTTATGCGGCTGCTCTGAACGCCAAGGGTGTGGTGACCAGCATCGGTCACTCCGACGCCACCTACGATGAGTGCATCGCTGCCATCAACGCCGGTGCCAGCTGCTTTACGCATACCTATAACGGCCAGCGCGGGCTGCATCACCGTGAGCCCGGTGTCGTGGGCGCTGCCATGTCCACGCCCGAGACCTACGCCGAGATCATCTGTGACGGCAAGCACGTTAACCCTGCTGCCATCAAGGCGCTGCTGCAGGCCAAGGGCTGGCAGCACACGGTGCTCATTACCGACTGCCTGGGTTGCGGCGGCATGCCCGAGGGCAGCTACACCAGTGGTGGCATGGACGTCATCATGAAGGACAACCTGTGCTGGCTCGCCGACGGCAAGAGCATTGCCGGCTCGGTGCTCACGCTTACCCAGGGCGTCAAGAACATCGTCGACTGGGGCATCGCCAGCGCCGATATCGCCATTCGCATGGCAACCGAGGTGCCGGCTCGCTCTGCGCACATCGAGGATAAGTGCGGCAGCATCATGCCGAGTCGCGACGCCGACTTTGTCGTGTTCGACCATGAGCTCACTCTCGTCGAGACGTATGTTGGCGGTCAGAGCGTCGGCAACGCCTTTACCGAGTAACGATAGAAAAAACGGCGGGCCCGAATCTGCTCGGACCCGCCGTATGGGTTAAACGCTCAAAAGCACCTTTACAGTTACAGCTTGTTAGCGATCTTCTTTGCCGTGCGCTTGACGCCGGCCACCAGGCCTCCTACAGGATGCTCCTTCTCGTAGACTAGACGCTTCTCGCGCTTGGCATACTCTTCGACGATGATGTCGCCGTACTCGTCTTCGATCTTGTCGAAGAAGTCGACGGCGCCCTTAATTTCTTCAGCGGTCGGGTGTCCTTTTTGGACACCGCCGGTGAGTTTGAACGGCCCCCACGTATCAAAGCCGGGGCAGCCGTAGACCTCCATAAAGATGGCCTGCCTCATGCGGCAGATACCATCGATATCCTTGCCGTACCACTTGTTTTTGCCACCGTAGGTCATAAGGCCAAACACCTTGTTCTGCGGCTGCAGCACGTTAGTGAGCACGCGTGCCATGTCCTTGTCGATCTCGGAGTAATAGATGCCCGTGGCGACGCCAATCAGATGGTATTCGTGCAGGTCGGGGTACTCGTTTTTGCCAAGCGCCTTGACGTCGAGGGTATCGATTTCGGGGTGCGCCTCGACGATGGCGTCCACGAGCTTTTTGTATTGCCGTGGTGGCGCGAGGCATAGAGGATGATGGTTCGCATAAGAAGGCCTTTCAGCTGTAATTGCATCAATGTCTGTATGGTGCCCCGTTGCATGCCTGGGATACCGGATGCATCGGTGAACGTGCGGGTTTGTCCTTTGGTCAGGGCCGAGACAGGTACTTGCGAGCAAAAGCAGTTGTTCGAAAGGATGGGCAATGGAATACGCTCTCTCCAACGATTCGATTTCTATTAAGGTGTCCACGGCTGGTGGTTCGTTTACCTCGATCGAGGCCGGAGGTCGCGAGTATTTGTGGCAGGGCGATCCCGCAGTGTGGTCCGGCCAGGCACCGATTTGCTTCCCGATTTGCGGAGGCTTGCGCGACAACAATGCCATGACGTTTGCCGGGCATCACGTGAAGCTCGCCCGCCACGGGTTTGCGCGCAAGCAAGAGTGGAAGCTGCTGAGCCAGAGCGAGAACGAGCTGGCGATGTGCCTGGCTTCGGAGGATAACGCCGCGCTGCTGAGCGATTATCCGTATCCGTTTAAGCTTGTCGCCCGCTATACGCTCGAGGACGCTACCGTGCGCGTTTCCTACGAGGTCACCAACGAGGGCACCGAGGACATGCCGTTCTTTATCGGCGGTCATCCCGGCTTTAGGTGTCCGCTCGATGAGGGCGAGGCCTATACGGACTACGAGCTGCGCTTTGAGAAGGACGAGGCTGCTGAGCTTTGCACTGCCGTCCCTTCGACTGGCTTGATTGACGTGGCAAACCGCTCCAAGAACCCCATGGTGGGAAAGACGCTGCCCCTGTCGCACGAGCTCTTCGATTTTGCGGAGACCATCTTTGACGTGCTCGAGAGCCGCCAGGTCACGCTTTCTAAGAAGGGGGAGGACAAGGGCGTCCGCCTGAGCTTTGAGGGCTTCCCGTATCTCATTGTGTGGAGTAAGCCCGAGGGCGATTTTGTGGCAGTTGAACCCTGGGGTGGCCTCTCGACCTGTTCCGATGAGGACGACGTACTTGAGCATAAGCGCGGCTGCCTTGTCGCCAAGCCCAAGGAGACCGTCGTTCGCTCGTTCACGATTGAGATTCTGTAATTCCGTTTTGTCGACTCGTATCGCGAGGCACAAGGAGCCTGCGAGATAAGGAGCTAAAAATGATCCTCACCGTTACGATGAACCCGTCTGTCGATACGCGCTATCAGCTCGATGAGCTCATTATCGACGACGTTAACCGAGTGACGCCCGAAAAGACCGCTGGCGGCAAGGGCCTCAACGTGGCCCGTGTGCTGGGTCAGCTGGGCGACGACGTTGTGGCGACCGGTCTGCTCGGTGGCCACATGGGCGCCTACATGGCTGAGCTCATGGATGCCAACGGCATTAAGAATGATTTTGTACCCATCAAGGGCGAGACTCGTATTTGCCTCAACATCCTCCACGCCGGCAACCAGACCGAGCTGCTCGAGAGCGGCCCGACGATTGCCCCCGAGGAGCTCGATGCCTTTACCGCCAAGTTTACTGAGCTTGCGGGCAAGGCCGCTGTCGTTACCATCTCGGGTTCGCTACCCCGCGGTGTCGAGGCAGACTACTATGCCAAGATCACGGGCATTGCCGAGAACGCCGGCGCCAAGGTATTGCTCGATACCTCGGGTGCTTCGCTCGAGGCCGCCCTTAAGTCCGAAATTAAGCCCGAGCTGGTCAAGCCTAACCTGACCGAGATCAACGGCCTTCTGGGCACGAGCTTTACCACCGACGATGTGGACGAGCTCCGCGCCGCGCTCGCCTCTGATGCCCGCTTCTCCGATATTCCCTGGGTCGTCGTGTCCATGGGCGCTGCCGGCTCCGTTGGCTTCCACAATGGCCGTGCGTTCCGCGCAAAGACGCCCGATATCCCTGCCGTTAACGCCACGGGCTCTGGTGACTCCACTATCGCTGGCTTTGCGCATGCCATTGCTGCTGGTGCAGACGACGAGACGGTGCTGCGTACCGCCAACACTTGCGGCAAGCTCAACGCCATGGATCCTATGACTGGCCACTTGGTTATGGATCGTTGGGACGAGGTCTACAACGGCGTTGTCGTGACCGAGCTGTAAGAGCTTGGGCGACAGCCCCGGCATCGGTTGTTTGCTTATGGTTAGAGCCGACGACAAGTGCGGTAGCATTATGTCGGGGCGCGACGCCGACGTTGTCGTGTTCAATCCCGACCTTACCCTAGTCGAGACGTAGGTGGGCGGCAACAGCTTTGGTAATGCGTTCGCCGAGTAAGCTGCTTGCCGACGCTTACTGGGAGGAGTAATGAGCTGCTCGGTTGAGCTGTTCGTCTGATGGCGTGATTCCCCTAGGGGAATCACGCTACGACCCCGCCAAGCGTGTTTCCCTAAGGGAAATCACGTTTGGCGGAGTTTTCTGTTTTTGAGTAGGAAGCGGTCGACGTGGCGATGCATGGATTGGCATGCACGCACTCAAAATCGACAACAAAAAAGCCGCCCGAAGGCGGCTATCTTGTGCAATGGAGCCAGCGACCGGGCTCGAACCGGTGACCCCCGCTTTACGAGAGCGGTGCTCTACCAACTGAGCTACGCTGGCGGCCATGTGATGACGCAACTGAGGCGTCAACGGCTGTCTATGATACGGGACATCACAAATCCGCGCAAGGGTTCTGGCGGCTTTTCTCACTTTAAATGCACTAATATTGGAGACGTGATGTCTTGCTCTTACGGGTCTCAAACAGAATGGGGTGGCGATGGCTCAACCCAAGATTCTTCTCACACGCATCGATGACCGGTTTATTTACGGGCAAGACGTTGAGCTGTGGAACGAAGTCGTGGGTTCCAACCTTGTTTTAATCGTCAACGATGAGATTGCGGCTGATTCGCGCAAGTGGGCCCCTATGAGGGTGGCGACACCCGAGGGTGTCTGGACGCGGTTTTTCTCGGTGCAAAGGACTGTCGACATCATTCATACCGCAACGCCGCGCCAAAGGATTCTCATCATGGTGGCCTCACCCGCCGATGCGCTCGCACTGGTTAAGGGTGGTGTGCCGATCACCAAGATCAGCATTGGCCATATGCAGGCGGGGGAGGGCAAGCACCCCATAACGCCCGCAGTCGCCGTAGACGATACGGACATCGCTGCCTTCAAAGAGCTACAAGAACTCGGCATAGAGCTAGAAATCCGTTACCTCCCCAGCTCCAATCCCGACCCCATCCAACTAGTCATTGGGGACGTTCTTAAATGACTAGTCAAACGGGACA
>URMR01000003.1 GCA_900548935.1 uncultured Collinsella sp. | reverse complement strand
AGCGGCAATCTGACGTTCAATCGTCGGGCATGACCAAAAGGTCAATGCCCTCCTCTTTCACGTCACCTTGCTCGCTTAGGGGCGTTTTCGCTGTCGTTGCCAAGACACCGGCGTTGCCTTGGTCGCAAGTAGTCATTGGGGACGCTCTTTAATGACTAGTCGTTTAAGAACGCCCCTTAAGAATGACCCCAATGACTACACTCAAAAACGGCGCCCGTCGGCGATGTTGCCGGCGGGCGCCGTTGTCTTGAAGACGAAATGATCTGTTTTCCTCCGTCCCCAAGGGATCATTACAGTGAGTCGATAAAGCGCTGCTGGGCGGCGCGGCCGGCTTCGTCCCACTTAAAGACGCCGGCGTTGTCGAGCACGTGGCCAAACACCACGCCGACCTCCTCGTGCAGGATGTCGATGGCGTTGTCGGCCGTAAGCTCGTCGGCGCGGCGAGCAAAGACGTCCTCGGCCCACGCGGCATGGCTGCGACAAAGATCATCGACCTCGAGCGCACCGGCAAGATCGTAGCTGGCATCGACCTTGGCTGCCAGCAGATGCTCACGGACAGCGCCAAGCTCGGGAACCAAGCGCGGCGGCAAAATGGCCAGGCCCATGACCTCGATCAGGCCGATGTTCTCCTTTTTAATATGGTGATACTCGGCATGCGGGTGGAACACGCCCAGCGGATGCTCGTCGGTCGTGATGTTGCAGCGAAGCGCCAGGTAGGCCTCGTAGATCTCGCCGCCGGCATTGCCGCGGGAGTCGACGCGGCGGATGACGGGCGTCACGGTGTTGTGCGCCACGCCATCGGCTGTGTGCGCGATGACGCCCACGGACTCATCGGTCCACTCGCGCCAGGCGAGGATAATCTTCTCGGCAGCGTCGAGCAGCTGAGCGCGGTCGTGCGAGCGAAGGCGCAGCACCGAGAGCGGCCATTGCAGCACAGTGCCGGTGACCTGGTCAAATCCGGGCACGCTAAACTTCGAGACCTCGGCGGCATGCATCATGGGGAACTCGTGCGCGCCGCCCTGGAAGTGGTCGTGCGACAGAATCGAGCCGCCCACGATGGGCAGGTCGGCGTTAGAGCCAATAAGGTAGTGCGGGAACAGGTCCACAAAATCGAGCAGGCAGGTCAGACCCTTGCGGTCGACGTGCATCGGACGATGCTCGGAGCTCATGGCAATGCAGTGCTCGTTAAAGTACGCGTACGGGCTGTACTGGAAGCCCCAGCGCTCGCCATTAAGCTGAATGGGAATAACGCGCAGGTTCTGACGGGCGGGGTGAGCACCGCCGTCGGCCGCGGCGGAGCGTCCAGGGTAGCCCTCGTTCTCGATGCACAGCTGACAGGCGGGATACTTCTCGCCCGTGTTCTTTGCGGCACCGGCCGCGGCAATGTCGCGCGGGTCCTTCTCGGGCTTCGACAGGTTGATGGTGATCTCAAGATCGCCCCAGTTGGTGGGGGTGCTCCATTTGATGTTGCGCGCGATGGCGGCACGGCGCACGTAGCCGGCGTCGCAGCACAGGCCGTAGAACCAGTCGGTCGCGGCGCGGGGCTCGTTGACGCCCATGCGTCCGTTGAACTCTTCGTTTACAACCGAAGGCCTTGGCATGAGCTCGCCCATGATACGCATGGCGATGCGGTCGCGGCCCGATGCCGTGTCCTCGGCGGCGCCGTTGGCAACGGCAGCCTCGGCAAGTACGGCAAGCGTGCCCTCCAGGTCAAAGTCGGGCAGGGTATCGGGGTGCAAGAGCGAGAGTTTCTCAACTTGGAGTGCCCAAGTCATGTCGAGTGCGGGGCCCGTGGCGGCGATGCACTCCAAAATGGTGTTGTATGTCCAGATGCGATCGTCCTGGCCGATCATCGATCGGTGAATAGCGTACTCGATGAGGCCCTGCACAGCCTTGCGCACGTCAGTCATTACAGCCATGCCGCGTAAGCCCCCTTGTCAGAAATTGCGTAGTGGCGGGCAGAGCCCTCGCCCAGCCAGCCGTTCATCTTGGTGATAAAGGTGTCGACCAGGTCGAGCGGCACGAAGGCCTGGATGGTACCACCAAAGCCGCCACCGTGGATACGGACGGCGCCTCGGCCGTCGAGCACGTGCTCGGCCAGTGCCAGGGCATACATCGAGGGCTGCTCGGAGCCCAGCTTGGCAACGACATTCTGCAGGTACATGGCAGAGCTGGCGCCGGACTCGCGCGTCAGGACCAGGAACTGATCGATGTCGCCGGCGTTGAGCGCTGCCCAGCGCTTGTCGACCAGGCCGTTTTCGTACCAGTAGTGAACGGCGCGCAGGCAGGCACGGTCGCCCAGTTTGGCACGCAGCTCGGGGAGCTTGGCGTCAAAATCGGCAACATCGACCTCGCACAGGCGTACCTTGCCAAACTCGGCGGCGACGTCTTGCATCTCGCGCGGAACGGCAGCGTAATCGTCGGTGGCGGCCACGTGGTCGGCACCAACCTTAACGAGCACGAGCGCATAGCCGTGATCCTCAAAGTTGAGTTCGAGCTTCTGGGTTTTAGGCTGAGCCTGGTCCTCAAAGTCCATGTAGGCAAGGCCGCCCAGGCACACAGCGGCCTGGTCCATCAGACCGCAGGGCTTGCCATAGTAGTTGTTCTCGGTGCGCTGGCTCATCTGGGCGAGCGCGACGGGCTCGATGGCGGGTGCGCCCCAGAGCGTCTCCATGGCGCGACCGTATGCCGCCTCGACAGCAGCAGAGCTCGAAAGGCCGCCACCCGAGGGGACAGAGCAGGTGAAGGCGAAGTCGAAGCCCTGGGGCTCAACGCCCAGAGCAGCGATTTCGTGGGCCATTCCGCGGACGAGGCTCGCAGGCGTGCCCTTCTCGGACTCTTGAATACCCAGCGTGTCGAGCGTGATCTCAAAGGTGGGGTAGCCCTCGTCGGCGACGCGAATCTTGTTGGTGTCGGTCGCTACGGCAATGCCGTCAACGGCGACATCGAGCGAGCCGGCGATGACGTGGCCGCCCTCGTGGTCGGTGTGGTTGCCACTGATCTCGGAACGGCCGGGCGCGTGCACATAGAGCACCTGGCGGTCGCCGATGGGGCCAAACTCCTCCTCAAACAGCTTGGTGAGCGTGGCGAATGTCTTTTCGTCGGGGGTGGTCATGGGAGTCCTTTCCTTGGCGCGCACGGGTGAGTTTTGCGTCGTTATGAGTACGTTAACAACTTGTAGCGGCATGAACCAAGTGTTCACGATGCCGCACGTTACGGGCTATGTTAACGTACTCATAACACAACTCTTGTCACTTTTTGAGAATCTGGTAATCGGTAGAAATTCAGCCGTGAACGGTATTGCCGTATGGACTTATAAAGCAGAAGAGATGCGGATAGAAAAAGTAGAGTACGTTAACATGCGTCCGACGATAGCGGGCCTCGGCGCGGGGTGTGTTTCTGCCCGGGCCGGCATGCACGCTATTCAGATCTCGCAAGGGTGAAGGTGATCCTGTGGCAAGGCGCCCGTCCAACGATACAGGTACGCGTCCGGTCTCCATGGCCGACGTCGCCCGCGCTGCTGGCGTTTCGCAGCAGACGGTTTCGCGCGTCGCCAACGGCTTGCCCAACGTTAACGAGCAGACGCGCCAGCGCGTGCAGGCCGCTATGCGAGAGCTCGGCTTTCGTCCGAGTTATGCCGGTCGCTCGCTGCGCGACGGCCGCTACCATTCGGTTGGGCTGTGCGTCAACGACGTCACCAAGTTCGGTAACCTCTCAATGATCGACGGCATTGCCAGCGCTGCTCGCGAGCATAACTGCGCCATCACGCTGGTCGAGATGTCCAAGACCGAGGAATTCTCGCTTGCCGAGGCCACGCGTCGTATGGCTGCGCTGCCCGTGGACGGCATCATTATCGGCATGAGCCGTATGGCGCCCGATTTTGAGACGTTTGATCCACTGCCAGGCATTGGCACGGTTATCGTTACCATGTACGCGCATCCGCGCGTGACCACGGTCGACTCCGATCACTACGGCTGCTCGCTGTTGCTTATGGACCATCTGTTTGAGCTGGGGCACGAGCAGATTCGCTATATCGGCGGCCCGTCGTTCTCGGTCGACGAGCAATTTCGTCGCGCCGGTTGGCAGGATGCACTCGAGCGTAAACACATCGAGCCGGCAGAGCCGCTCGAGGGCGACTGGTCTGCCAACAGCGGCTACGAGGCCGGCAGATGTCTGGCCGAGCACGACCACACCATGACGGCGATCTATGCGGCAAACGATCAGATGGCAAATGGCGCGATTGCCGCGCTGCGCGATAGCGGCCTGCGCGTGCCCGAGGACGTGAGCGTGGTGGGCGTCGACGATTCGCTCGATGATTTTGTGGCACACAACGAGCTCACGACCGTGCGATTCGATCTACATCAGCGCGGACGCGAGGTGTTTGAGCGTGCGGTTCCCGAGGCGGGTACGGCGGGCAAAACCGTTGCCATTCGTATTCCCGGCCAGCTCATCGTTCGGCATACCACGGCAGCTCCCCGCGCATAGTTTCCGCAGCTCATCGGCTCAATATTCCGCCTCAATAACAATCGATAAGGATGCTGACAGATAGCCGTGGCTATGAAGGCGAGTGCTATGATAGACGGGTTCTTTTGTCTATCTAGGAGGCTTTGCCTGATGGAGATCACCAAGGATATCCGCTACATTGGCGTCGACGATCACGACATTGACCTGTTCGAGGGCCAGTACGACGTGTCCGAGAACGGTATGGCATACAACAGCTACGTTATCTTGGGCGACAAGATCGCCGTCGCCGATTCGGTTGACGCTGTCTTTGTCGACGAGTGGCTCGGCAACCTCGAGGCCGTGCTCGATGGTCGTACGCCCGATTACCTGGTCGTCCATCACATGGAGCCCGATCACTCTGCCGGTATCGCTGCCTTTATGGAGCGCTATCCCCAGGCCCAGATTGTGGCTAGCATGGGCGCCTTCCGCATGATGGTCAACTACTTTGGCACCGACTACCCCGAGCGCAAGATGGTCGTCAAAGAGGGCGATGTGCTCGACCTGGGCGGCCACAGCCTGACCTTTATCGGCGCCCCCAACGTTCACTGGCCCGAGGTGATCTTCTCCTACGAGTCCACCGACAAGGTGCTCTTTAGTGCCGACGGCTTTGGCAAGTTTGGCGCCAACGACATCGAGGATCCGGAAGGGTGGGCTTGCGAGGCTCGCCGCTACTACTTTGGCATCGTCGGTAAGTTCGGCAAGTTCGTGCAGGCCGTCCTCAAGAAGGCCGCCGACCTGGACATCCAGATCATCTGCCCGCTCCACGGCCCCGTGCTGACCGAGAACCTGGGCTACTACCTCGACACCTATAACACCTGGTCGAGCTATCAGCCCGAGGACGAGGGCATCACGATCGCCTATGCGAGCGTGTATGGCCATCTGAAGGCTGCCGTCGAGGAGCTCACATCTGCGCTCGAGGCTCGCGGCCAGAAGGTCTCCGTCTTTGACCTGGCTCGCGACGACATGGCCGAGGCCGTTGAGGATGCGTTCCGCTACGACCGTCTGGTGCTCGCCTCCATTACCTATCAGGGCGAGATCTTCCCGTGCATGAGCACCTTTATCCACACGCTCGCCGAGCATGCCTACCAGAACCGTACCGTGGCGCTTGTCGAGTCCGGTTCCTGGGCGCCCGCTGCCGCCAAGGTTATGACCAAGGAGCTCGAGGGTATGAAGGACATCACCCTGACGCAGAACAAGGTGACCGTCCTGGGTTCGCTCAACGACGCTTCGCGCGCCCAGATCGAGGCCCTCGCCGACGAGCTGTCCAAGTAGCGATATTTTCACTTTTAACGAGCAAAACCATCACAAAGGGGACAGGCACCTTTGTGGTGGTTTTTGTTTAAGCGCCGGCGATGACGAGATTTGGGCGGGCGTCGTCAACGATTTCGGCGATTGAGGTGGCGACGGCGCCTTCGGGGTCTCGGTCCATCACGATGGCGTCGACATCGGTCAGCTCGGCAAAACGGTACATGCCGCGTCCGTTGACCTTGCTGGCGTCCATGAGGGCGACGCTTTGATGGGCCGCGGCGATCATAGCCGTTTTGGTCTCGGCCATCTGGGGAAAGTCGGTCGTAAAGCCGCAGCTGGAGACAAAGGCGCCGGGGCACATGACGGCCAGGTCGGCATGGACCATTTGGAGCGCCTGCATAGTGAGCGGTCCGTACAAATAACGATGGCCTTTGCGCAGCGCTCCGCCCAGCATGACGACATCGACCGAGGGCATGCTCTCGTCGATGTAATCGGCAATGGTAATGTCTGCCGTGATGACGGTGATGCCGTCGCGCTGGTCGAGGAGCCGGACGAACTCGAGCGCCGTGGTGCCCGAGTCGACGAGCAGCGTGTCGCCGTCATTGACGAGCTCGATGGCGCTTTGCGCGATGGCCTGCTTGGCAGCGACGTTGACATTGATGCGGCGATCCTGCGTGGAGACGGTCAGGCGTTTGTGGAGCGATACGGCACCACCATGTGTACGGCGCAGCTTGCCTGCTTCGGCGAGCGCGTCCAGGTCGGCGCGGGCGGTGACGGAGGACACGCCAAAGGTCTGGGCGATTTCTGCTACCTGCACCGAGGCGTTATGATCGAGCATTTCCATAATGGCGGTACGGCGTTCGTCGGCGAAGGCTCGGGTTGTTGCGTGGGCCATAGCTGCTCCATTCTCGGCAAAATTTGCAGGAATTGTGTTGACTCTATTTTCGTTCATTTTCTTTTTGAGTAAGAAAACACCTTTCGATTACTTATCTTTTCTATAAAAGAAAGACGCTGAACGCTCAAAATTCAATATCGAACACGCCCACTCGGCTTCAATTCCTTCCGTTTGCTTTTCAAAAACGACGGTATTGACCTGCATGGGCTCAATATCTCGCACGTGCAAAGCCGCTGAATTTCATACAATGAGCGCAGTAAAACGCAAGGTAAAACGCCTTGTGAACAACTACGCCCGATGTCCAGATGCGGGCGAGGGAGAGGAGCAAACGCTCATGGCACTTGTTACCACCGAAAAGATGCTCAAGGACGCTCAGGCCGGCCACTACGCTGTTGGCGCGTTCAACGTCGAGAACCTCGAGTTTGTTATGGCCGTTCTGGCCGCTGCCGAGGAGACCAAGTCCCCCGTCATCATGCAGACCACCCCGGGCACCATCAAGACCGCTGGTCTGGACTACTTCTACGGCATGGTCAAGGCTGCCGCCGAGCGCGCTTCCGTGCCCGTCGCCCTGCACCTCGATCACGGCGATGGCTATGACCGCTGCATGCAGGCTTTCCGCACTGGCTACACCTCTGTCATGATCGACGGTTCGCACGAGTCCTTCGAGGACAACATCGCCCTGACCAAGTCCGTCGCCGATGCTGGCCGCGCCATGGGCGTGCCCGTCGAGGCTGAGCTCGGTAAGGTTGGCGGCAAGGAGGACGACGGTCCCGCGGTTGAGGGCGAGAGCCCCTACACCGATCCTGCCGAGGCCAAGGAGTTCGTCGAGCGTACCGGCTGCACCTCCCTCGCAATTGGCGTTGGCACCAGCCACGGCGTGTACACGAGCGATCCGCACATCGAGCAGTCCGTGGTCAAGGCCATCCGCGACGCCGTCGACGTGCCGCTGGTTCTGCACGGCACCTCCGGTGTGCCCGATGAGCAGGTTGCCGAGGCTGTGAAGAACGGCATCTGCAAGGTTAACTACGCCACCGAGCTGCGTCAGGCCTACACCAAGGGCTTCATGGCCTACATGGCCGAGAACCCTGCCTGCTTCGATCCCAAGAAGCCGGCCAAGGAGGGTATGCGTGAGATCACCGAGCTGGTTAAGATCCGCATGACCAACCTCAACTCCGTGGGCAAAGCAGAGTAACAGCAAGGGTACTCTGATCCCACCGGACGGTTTGGGCGGGTCCCGTACTTAGTTTCCAAAACGTCCTCGCGCATGAAGGTCCCCGTTGTCTCGCTTCTTCGAAGCGTTGACAACGGGGGCCTTCGCGCTGCGGAATGATTTTGGAAACTAAGTACGGGACCCGCCCAAACCGTCCTGCTCAATCGCCCTTGTGGCGTTGGGGCTGAAGGGGTGGGGCGCGAGGGGCGCTTTGTTGGTGGGGGGCTAGTATGCCCGGGCTTGGTTGGGGAATGCCTGGTCTAGTGAGGCTTGGAGTTTTTCGAAGGATGTCTGCAGGTTGAGGTGTTGGTCTGCAGAGCGTTTGGGTTTGGGAGTTGGGGAGTCGAGGAGGCCGTTTCTCTGTGTCGGGGGGAAGGAGAAAAGGTTTGCATGATTTAGGGATGGCTGCTGTGCTGCGTCGTTGGAAGAATGCATGCTTATGCGGCCTCCTCGATATCCACCAAAAGGTTGCGCACGGGGTGTGCTGCTAGGTCCCGTGCGTTGGCAGTATTATGCCGCGGCTTCTGCAAAGAAGCGCTAAAGAAAGGCTTAACCTGGTTTGGTGTTACGATGAAACTGCAGGTCAGAGGTATCGAATAACACTTTTGAAAGGTTTTGGGCTTAAGGGCTTTCTAAGGTTTGTGGCGCGGATGTGGCTCGCCTGTGTGGGGCGTGTGGATGGCTCGTTCCTAGCGCTGCGGCTCTGCGGCGCGCACCTGCTCGACGACCTTTTCCATCGTGGCGTCGATGCGGTCTTTCTTGAGCTCGCATTCCCAGATGGTTATGGGTGTCCAACCCATTTGAGTGAGTGCTGCCACGGCGGCGCGGTCGCGCTCGACGTTGCGACGGAACTTTGCCTCCCAAAACTCAACGTTGCGCTTGGGCTGGCTCGGATTGCACTTGGGGCAGCGGTGCCAAAAGCAACCGTTGACGAAGATGGCGATCTTGCGCCCGGGAAAGGCGATATCGGGTTTGCCGGGAACCTTCCATTCCAAACGATAGCCCGTAAGGCCCGCGGCGCGCAGGCGCTGGCGAACGAGCAGCTCGGGCTTGGTGTTCGCACGCTTGTTGCCCTTCATGGACTTTTTGATGGCGGCGCGACGGCGCACCAGTTCGCGCTCGTCGGCGGAGAGGTCCGAGGTATCGATGCCGTCGAGCAGACCGGGCTTGGGACGCTTCTTGCTGCGGCGCTTAGGTGCGCGCTTGGGCCTGGAAGCGGGCTCGTCGGTCGTGGTGGCCTCGGCGTCGTTGGCAGTGCCGTTGGCCTTAAGCCGATCTTCCTTCAACTCAATCAGAGCATCGATAAGCCCTTTGTCGGCGGGCATCCACTCAACGGTGGCAAGCGAGGTGCGCGGAATCCAACGGATATCGAGCTGGCGGTCGTGCTTCTGCGGCTCATCGGATTCATCGGCCAGCGAGCAGTAGTAGCACTCCATCGAGAGATGAAAATCGGGGTAGTCGTACTCAACGGTGTAAAAATCGCGCAGGTTGGTGACTTTTACCTGCAGCTCTTCCATGAGCTCGCGGCGCACGGCGTCTTCGGGTGTCTCGCCGTGCATGAGCTTGCCACCGGGGAACTCCCAAAGTCCCTGCATGTCGCCGTAGCCGCGCTGCACGGCAAGTAGCTCATCGGATCCTTCCTTGCGAATGATCCCAGCGGCAACATGAACAGTCTTCAACAGGAGTCCTCTCTCAACGTCAACACGTGGCAGGGTAGCTATCCGTACCTTACACAACGGTAAGGCAAGCGTAAGCCATATCGATGGTAGCTGACTCGTCTTCTTGCGACTATAGATGCCGTAGACTAATCGCAAGAAAGGACTCGGTATGCAAACCACGCACATGGCGACCCCGGTACTGGAGGTCGCGCATCTCGAAAAGGTATATGGAGCGCTGGGCAACGTGACCCGCGCGCTCAACGACGTCAGCTTTACCGTCAACCGTGGCGAATTTGTTGGCATCATGGGCGCTTCGGGCTCGGGCAAGTCGACGTTGCTCAACTGCGTTTCGACCATCGATAGCGCCACAAGTGGCACGATCCGCATCAACGGCCAGGACGTAACACGCATGAAGCAGGCTAAGCTTTCGCAGTTCCGCCGCGAGGAGCTCGGCTTTATCTTCCAGGACTCCAACCTGCTCGATACGCTCACGGCACGCGAGAACATCGCCCTACCGCTCACCATCGCCCGCGCAAACTCGGCAGAGATTTCGACCCGCGTGCAGGATGTGGCAGCGCGCCTGTCCATCAGCCAGGTGCTCGACAAGTATCCCTACCAGATGTCCGGCGGTCAGCAGCAGCGCGTTGCCGCGGCTCGCGCGCTCGTCACCGACCCCACCATGATCATGGCCGACGAGCCTACCGGCGCCCTCGACTCCAAAAGCGCCCGCCTGTTGCTCGAGAGCCTAGAGGCCCTCAACCGCCGCCTGCGCGCCACCGTGCTCATGGTCACGCACGACAGCTTTGCCGCCAGCTACACGAGCCGTGTGCTGTTTATCCGCGACGGCAAGATCTTCACCGAGCTGCGCCGCGGCGACACCGACCGCCGAGAGTTCTTCGACCGCATTATGGAGGTCGTTGCCATGATGGGCGGTGAGGGCTCCGATGCTCTGTAAACTCGCTTGGGGCAACGTCCGCCGCGCCGGCCGCGACTACCTCGTCTACCTTTTGACGCTCACCCTGGGCGTCACGGTCTTCTATGCCTTTAACACCATCTCGATGCAGGTCGACATCGCCGGCATCGATGAAAAGGGCTTGGCGCAGGTTATGGGCAGCATGCTCGGCAACCTGACGTACTTTTTGGCCGGTGTCATGGCCTTTTTAATGGTGTATGCCAATAACTTCATCATGAAACGCCGCAAGAAGGAGTTTGGCCTGTACCAGGTGCTCGGCATGGGGCGCGGACGCGTCGCCACGATCATGGCGCTCGAGACGGTGATTGTCTCGGTCGTGGCCTTTGTCGCCGGCATTGTGCTGGGTGTGGGACTCTCCCAGCTCATGACGTTCTTTACGGCCTCGCTCTTTAAGACACAAATCGCCAATTTCCACTTCTTTTTCTCGGTGCATGCGTTCAATCTGACCCTTGCCTGCATGCTCGTAATGTTTGTGCTCACGCTGCTGCTGAACCTTCGCGCCGTGCGTCGTACTAAACTCATCGAGCTTATGGGTGCCGAGCGTCGCAACGAGAGCATCAAGACACGCAACCCCTGGATCGCGATTGCCATCTTTGCTGTGGGCGTGGTGCTTGTGGGCGTGGCCTATTACCGTCTGCTACGTGATGGGTTCCCGCTAACCGCGACGGACAGCAAGCTGCAAGAGGCCATGAACCAGTTTGGTATTACGACCGCTATGGTTACCGTGGGCACCTTTGCCCTGTTCTGGGGACTCTCGGGCATGCTCATTAAGCTGCTGCAGAGCCTGCGCAGCGTGTATTGGCGCGGCCTCAATATGTTTACCGTGCGCCAGCTTGCGGCCAAGGTCAACACGGTGTGCTTTTCGATGGGCGTCATCGCGATGCTCCTGTTTTTGGCCATCACCTCGGTGACGTGCGGTATGTCGATTGCCAACGTGATGAACGAAAACCTGGAGCGCTATAACCCTGTTGATGTGTCTCAGACGTATGTCTATTACACGCCCGATACGCTCGACTACTACAAAGAGTATGTCAATCCGTCTGAAGCCGATCGCATGGTGCTGGCCGATAGTACGGTCGATTTGTACTCCGCATGGCACGGCGATCCATGGCACGGCGATCGTAAGGGCAAGTCGGCGGACAACAACGACGAGACCGGCAAGAAGGTCAATATCGCCGATGTTGCAGGTGAGCATGTGCAGATCGATTCGTATCTGAGTTACCCGCTTGGCGGCTCGAATCCTTCGGTGACTCCAAGTGAGATGTGCAAGACCATGGGCGAAAAGCTTCCCAAGGCGTTCGGGGGTAGCAATGCCGATGCGATGGGTCTTTTTGTGACCCCGGCGAGCCAGTACAACAAACTGCGCCAGATGATGGGCGAGGAGCCGGTGCACATCGGTCACGACCAGTATCTGCTCACGTGTGATATGGGCGGCGAGCTGGTCGACATGTACACCAAGTATATGGCTGGCGGCCATGCCCTTACCTTGGGCGGGCATACGCTCAAGCCCGCAGCCGATAAGTCGGACGAAGATACGGCGGCCATCGCCAACTCGGCGATGGGCAGTAATCCGGGTACCGTCGTCGTTGCCGACGAGCTGTTGTCCCAACTTAATCTGCAGCCGTATTCCAGTAGCCTGCTCGTTAACTACAAACAGGGGATGGATACGACCGAGGCAGACGAGAGCATTAAATACACTGTGCTTGACAATCTGCTCGTTGACGGCAAGGAGCCGGGGTCGTGGGGAACCTTCATCACACGCTCCGAGATGTACACGCAAGCAGCGCAAATGAACGGTCTTATTAGCTACCTAGCCATCTACATCGGCTTTGTATTGGTCGTTGCATGCGCGGCGATTCTGTCGATCCAGCAACTCTCCAACGTGGCCGACGGCAGCCGCAGCTATCGTGTGCTGGCACAGATCGGCTGTGAGGACCGCCAGATTCGCCATTCGGTGATGGCGCAACAAGCGGTGTTCTTCCTGTTCCCGTTGGCGGTGGGCTTGGCGCACTCCTTTGTGGCACTTAAGGTGATCATCGAGCTGGTGAGCATTTTCGGAAATATGAGCATCGGCGGCACCGTGGGCCTCACCTGTGCAATCTTCCTGGCAGCATACGGTGGCTACTTCCTGGTGACCTACCTCATGAGCACCGGCATGGTGCGAGCCGCCATCGCCACCCGCTACAGCGAGTAACAAGCGGGCAAAATCGTCGCAAAATCAGAGGTGTATGACCGCCGCGAAGGGACCAGGGGCCCTTTTGCGGCGGTTTTTGCCAACCTGGTGCGTCTCAGATACAAGTGAGTAGACTTTTTTGAACCTGCCGAGCACATCGCGACAAATGATCTATAAAACTGCAGGTCAGAACTGTGGCGTTTTGGGGCGTGCTTGCCCTCCTGCAAAAAGCCTACTCACTTGGTTTTTCCGCTAGAAGACCGCCACGAGGGAAGGCAACTCCCCCGGGTAGTCGTTGGGGACGTTCTTAAACGACTAGTCAAACAAGAACGTCCCCAATGACTACTTTGCGGGCAGCTAAAAGAGCCCCATCCTAAATTAGCTACCCCGCCAACACCGCAGGTAGAGCAAAAGTCAGCGAAAGCCCGCCAGAGCGAGCAAGGTGCCTTGAAGCGAGGCGGCATTGACCTTCTGGTCATGCCGCCGAAGCTGAAAGGCAGATTGCCGCTCTGGCGGGCTTGCAGCGTCGAGCCGTTACGGCGTTTGGTAAAACGCCGTAACTCTAAATCCGCTCCGCGATCTCGTGGATGAGGTAGTCGGTCTTTTCCCAGCCCAGGCACGGGTCGGTGATCGACTTGCCAAAGACGCCCCCGTCGACCGGCTGGTTGCCGTCCTCCAGGTAGGACTCGATCATAAAGCCCTTGACCAGCTTGGAGATGGACTCGTTGCGGCGGCAGCTGTCGAGCACCTCCTTGCAAATGCGATACTGCTCCAACGGACGCTTGCCCGAGTTGTCGTGGTTGCAGTCGATGACCGCTGCCGGATTGGCATAGCCGGCGTGCTCGGTATAGCGCTCGGCCAGGCGTTCCAGGTGCTCGTAGTGGTAGTTGGGGTAGGTGCGGCCATCGAGGCCGATGTAGCCACGCATGACGGCGTGCGCGAGCGGATTGCCGTCGCACTCGACCTCCCAGTTGCGAAAGATGAAGCTCTGGTGCGCCTGCGCGGCGTAAATGGAGTTGAGCATAACGGTGGTAGATCCGGCAGTGGGATTCTTCATGCCGACGGGTACCGAAATGCCGCTCGACACCAGGCGATGCTCCTGGTTCTCGACCGAGCGTGCGCCCACGGCAACATAGCTCAGCAGATCAACGAGGTATTGGTAGTTGGACGGGTAGAGCATCTCATCGGCGGTAAAGAAGCCCGTTTCCTCAATAACGCGCAGGTGCATGTGGCGGATGGCCTTAACGCCTTCGAGCAGGTCATCGGGCGCCTCGGGGTCGGGGTTGTGCAGCAGACCCTTGTAGCCGGTGCCCTTGGTGCGCGGCTTGTTGGTGTAGACGCGCGGAATGATGATGAGCTTGTCCTTGACCTCCTCGGCGACCTTGGCCAGTCGGTTCATGTACTCAAGCACCGAGTCCTCTCGGTCGGCAGAGCACGGGCCGATGATGAGCACCTTGCGCGCGTCCTCGCCGGTAAAGACCTTGGCGACCGCGGCGTCGAATGCCTGCTTTTTGGCGGTAAGCTCGGCGGAAAGCGGCATTTCCTCGCGGATCTCCATGGGGATCGGCAACTTGCGTTTGAATTCCATGGCCATAAGGGCCTCCTCAATCTATAGAAAGAGCAATAAGCGTATTGTCGAGTGTTCGGCATTATCCGCTGTCGCACGCTAAAGTGCAAGCCCTTGTCACCCCGAAACCTTCCGAAAAGGGACAGGTTTATTTTGGCAAGTTTTATATGGGGGAACGTCGGCGGATACCGGGAGGGAGTGGCGTCGCGCGGGACCCTAAGGCTATTGTCGGTTCCCCAGGAAACACCCTGTGGGCAAAAAATGCCAAATATGAGTACGGTTGCTAACCTAGTAACATATCGGTCTAGCAAGATAATAGACAAAGTGAAAAATATGTTCATTAACGTTGGCACGCAGAAGCCCGCTAACGGGCGTTTTGATTAATTTGAAGGCGTATAGAGGCCGCAAGGAGGTCGTTTGAGGCGGTTTTGGCTGTTACCAAAAAGGTAACAGTACTCATATTTGCCATTTTTTGCCCACAGGGTCTGGAAAGCGCCGTCAATGAGGTCTCAGGGAAGGCGTTTCGAGGGCTGCAAAACAAAAACGGGGACGCAGATTGCCTGCGTCCCCGTTCTCGGGCGTTATTCGTTCCCTGCGGCAGAATTTATGCCGCTTCGTCGAACTGCGAATTGTACAGGTCGGCGTAGAAGCCGCCCTGGGCGAGCAGCTCGTCGTGCGTGCCCTTCTCGACGATGTCGCCGTTGCGAATCACCAGGATCACGTCGGCGTTTCGGATCGTGGACAGGCGGTGTGCGATGACAAAGCTCGTGCGGCCCTGCATCAGCGCATCCATGGCGCGCTGGATAAGCTCCTCGGTGCGGGTATCCACGTTGGAGGTCGCCTCGTCCAGAATCAGCGCCGGGCGGTCGGCCAAAATGGCACGGGCGATGGTCACGAGCTGGCGCTGGCCCTGCGACAGGTTGGTGCCCTCCTCGTTGATCATAAAGTCGTAGCCGCCGGCGAGCGTATGGATAAAGTGGTCGCAACGCGCGGCACGCGCAGCGGCCTCGACCTCGGCATCGCTCGCATCGGGACGTCCATAGCGGATGTTCTCGCGGATGGTGCCGTTAAACAGCCAGGTATCCTGCAACACCATGGCAAACTCGCCGCGAAGCGCCGCGCGGTCCCAGTCGCGCACGTCGATGCCCTCGACGCGCAGCGAACCGTCGTCTACGTCGTAGAAGCGCTGTAGCAGCTTGATGAGCGTGGTCTTGCCTGCGCCGGTGGGGCCGACGATGGCGATGGTCTGGCCGGGCTTAGCCTCGCAGCTAAAGTCGTGGATGATGGTCTTGTCGGGCGTGTAGCCAAACTTCACATGGTCAAATTCCACATGGCCGGGGCGCTTTTCGGGAATTTGCGCGTCGGCCTTCTGCTCCTCTTCGGGCGCGGCCAGGAACTCAAACACACGCTCGGTGGCAGCTGCCATCGACTGCATCGTGTTGCTCACGTTGCCCATCTGCTGCACGGGCTGCGTAAAGTTGCGCACGTACTGGATGAAGCTTTGGATGTCGCCGGGCGTGGCATTGCCGGTCAGCGCGAGCTGCGCACCCACTACGACAACGCCCACGTAACCCATGTTGCCCACCAGGCTCATGAGCGGCATCATCAGGCCCGACAGGAACTGCGAGCGCCAGCCACTAATAAAGAGACGGTCGTTTTGGCGGTCGAACTCCTCGATCGAAGCCTCGGCGCGGTCGAACACCTGAATGACGTTTTGGCCGGCAAAATCCTCCTCGATAATGCCGTTGACGGCGCCCAGAACCTGCTGCTGCTCTCGGAAGTACGGCTGCGAGAAGTGAATCATTACGGCCAGGATAATCGCGGCGGCCGGCAGCGTGAGCACGGTGACGCCGGTAAGCGGCAGGCTGATCGACAGCATCATGACGAGCACGCCGATAATCTGCGTGACCGACGTGATGAGCTGCGTCACGCTCTGGTTGAGCGACTGGCCCAGCGTGTCGACGTCGTTGGTGATGCGGCTAAGCACATCGCCCTTGCTGTGACCGTTGAAGTAGCTCATCGGTACGACGGCGATCTTGGCGGCGATCTCTTTGCGCATGCGATAGCAAATCTTTTGCGTGACACCGGTCATGAGCCAGCCCTGGATCAGGCTGCAGGCAGAGCTCGCCAGGTACAGGCAGAGCAAAAAGCCGAGCGTCTTGGCGATCCAGTTAAAGTCGACATCGCCGGTGCCGTTGACCTTGGCAACCAGGCCCTCGAACAGCTTGGTCGTAACCTGACCGAGCACCTTGGGTCCCACAATATTAAAGATGACCGAGCACACGGCAAAGGCGACGGCGGCAAACACGGCAATCTTGTGCTGGCCGATATAGCCGAGCAGCTGCCTCATGGTGCCCTTAAAGTCCTTGGCCTTTTCGCCGCGGCGCATGCCGCCCATGCGGCCCATGGGACCACGCTGGCGGGTGGGCTTGGGAATTTGAGTCTTGGTCTCGTCTGCCATTAGCGCTCGCCTCCTTCCGTGACGGCTGCAATTTCTTCTTGGGTAAGTCCCAGCTCCTCGGCGGAAAGCTGCGACTGTGCGATCTCCAGGTACGCCGGGCAGCTGCGCAGCAGCTCCTCGTGCGTACCGGTGCCCACCACGTGGCCGTCGTCGAGCACGATGATCTGATCGGCGTGCATGATGGTCGCGATGCGCTGGGCCACGACCACGAGCGCGGCGTCGGTAACGTTTTTGGCAAGCTCTTCGCGCAGGCGAGCGTCGGTCTTGTAGTCGAGGGCGCTAAACGAATCGTCGAACACCACGACCTCGGGCTTCTTGGCCAGGGCGCGGGCGATGGCCAGACGCTGGCGTTGACCGCCCGAAACATTGGAGCCACCCTGGCTGATGGGGGAGTCGTAACCGCCCTCGCGCTCGGCGATAAAGTCCTCGGCCTGTGCGATGCGCGCGGCCTGGTGCATGTCATCATCGCTTACCATGTCGCCGGCAAACTTGAGGTTGCTCTCGACGGTGCCCGAGAATAGACGCCCCTGCTGCGGGATGTAACCAATGCGGCGGCGCAGCTCGGAAAGGGCCATGTCGCGCACGTCGATGCCGTCGAGCGAAATGCTGCCACCCGTGACGTCGTACAGGCGCGGAACTAGCTGCACGAGCGTGGACTTGCCCGAGCCCGTGGAACCAATGATGCCGAGCATCTGACCGGCATGCGTGGTGAAGTTCACGCCGCTGATGACATCGGCGCGGGCATCGGGATACTGGAAGCTCACGTCGCGGAAGGTGAGCTCACCGCGCGGCGCGCTGGCCGCGGGCAGTTTGGGCGAGGCGGGGTCGTTGATGCTCGTGGGGCAGGTGATGACCTCTTCCACGCGCTCGGCTGCGACCTCGGCACGGGGCAGGATGACCGAAACCATGGTGAGGATCATAAACGCCATGACGATCTGCATGGTGTAGGAGATAAACGCCATCATGTTGCCGACCTGCATCACGCCGTCGGACACGCCCTGCGCGCCAAACCAGACGATAAGCACGGTGATGCAGTTCATGACGAGCATCATGAGCGGCATCATAAAGCTCATGGCGCGGTTGGTGTAGAGCTGCGTGGTCATTAGGTCGAGCGAAGCCTTGTCAAAACGCTCGAGCTCATGCTCCTCGCGGTTGAACGAACGGATGGGCATCAGGCCATCGAGCAACTCGCGGGCGGTAAGGTTCACGCGGTCCACAAAGCTCTGCATCTTTTTGAACTTGGGCATGGTGAGGCCCATGAGCACGCCGACGACGGCCGAGACCGCGATGATGGCCACGGCGATGGTCCACTCCAGGCCGGTGTGGTTGGCCAGGACGCGCATGACAGCGACGATGCCCATGACGGGGGCCATAAGACACATACGGATAAACAGGGTTGCGGCCATCTGAATCTGCTGAATGTCGTTGGTGCAGCGGGTGATGAGCGAGGCCTGGCTAAACTTGCCCACCTCGGCCGGCGAGAAGTGCATAACCTTGTTGAAGGTCTCGTGGCGCAGGTCGCGAGCGATGGAGCAGGCGGTGCGCGAAGCCACGGCGCCGGTCAGGATGGTGGCGACCAGCGACACCAGGCACAGCCCAAACATCGTGGTCGCCATGCGGCTCAGGTAGGCGTTCTGCACGTCGGCGGGGTCGATGCCCTGTGCCTTGTACTCGTCCTGTACATAGCTCACGGCGCGCTGGGTGACGATGGAGCCTGACATGGAGCCCATTTTGTCTGCCATATCGTTGGCGCCCTCGACGAGCTTGCCCTGGTCGATTAGGCCGCCTTCAACGCCCAGACGCAGGCTCTTCATGGTGATCTTACCGCCGTCGGCGTCGATCTGCTTTTGCATGCTCTGCGCGGCTGCGGCCTTCTGCTGCATCTCGGCGAGCTGCTCGGGCGTCATGGCAGCCATCTGCTCGGGGGTGGGCGTGGCCTGAGCGGCACCGCCATCGCTTGTCTCGGTGGATGCGCCGGTCATGTCGCCCATGGAGTTGGCGTCAATGCCCTGGTTGAGCGAAAGGACGACGGTCTCAGGCAGGCTCATGATGTCGGCAATCTTGCCACCGTCGCCGCGCTCCTCCTCGGTGCCCTTGTACGTTCGAATGCCGTTATTGTCCGCCTTGCTAAACACGGCCTCCACAGCTTTGGCGTCCTTGGCGCTCATAAAGAGTTCGAGGTCGTCGAGCGATTCGGCGCGAATGGTGTCGGGCACGGGCGAGGCGATACCGCCTTGCTGCACGCCCACGTCGACGATGTCGCTCATATAGGTAGGCAGCGCCAGATCGGCGTTGCAGCTGATTACGATAAGCACGATAGCTGCGAACAGTGCCAGGACATGTTTTTTAAAGAGCTTGAGAATCCTCACTCGGCATCTCTCCTTTCTTGATTGCGGTCGATAATTTCGTTGGCACGCCTTAGAAGACGCACCATCTCTTGGGTATCTGTTTCGCCGAGTTGCTCGAGGAAAGCCGCAGTGCGGTTCTCGAATTCCCGACGTTTGATTTCTAGATCCTGGAATCCTTTGTCGGTCACTATGACGTGTACACGACGACGGTCAGTCTTTGAGTGCTCGCGCTCGACCCAGCCCTTGGCCTCGAGGGCGCGTAAGATATTGGCGATGCGGGCGCTCGAGACCCAGGCGCGATCAGCGAGTTCGCTCGGCGTGAGCGAACCGCCGGCGAGTATGAGGGCGCGCATGACGGCCATCTCGCCGCCGAGGGCTTTGTCCGCAAAACGCGAAATGCGCTGATGCATGCTGCCGAACTCGGTAAGGAGCTGACGCCCAAGTTCACGGAAATCGGTATCTTCCACCGAAAACCCCTAACACTAGAAACTATTTTCGGTGAAAGATGATACCCTTGCACGCGCACCCTATGCGGTAGATTTTGGGACATGCCTAGAAAACTACCTTTAGGCGACCTCCGTACACCGTCGGTGCCAGCAAAGTTAGGGGTAGATCGTTAGGCATGTCCCAAAGCCTACTCAGAGGCACTTTATCCTGCTAAAGCTGGCATAACAGCTAGAGTGAATGTCGTACAAAGGCAAGGAAAAATACCAAACAAATCGGTGAACGGTAGTTGTTTGCGCTCGCATTTCCTGCGGGTTTGTAAAAAACGCCCTAATGGTATAAAAAAAGAAACATATAACAGCCAAGATGGAGAGGGTGGCTATGTTATCCTTCACAGACGGGTGAAATCTTGGGTTTTTGGGTTGTAGTTCCAAGGTGGACAAACGTTTTTCCTGCACCAACGTGTGGTGAAGAACGGAAGAAGCCGGTAGTGCAAGCCGAAAATTCAAGAATTCAATAAGCAGCGGTGTGAGAGAGCGCCGCATTACACGTAACTAGGAGCGTGGTTACACAATGCAGGAGGCATGGGAAGGCTTCAAGGAAGGCATCTGGACGGGAGAGGTTGACGTCCGAGACTTCATCCAGAAGAACTACACCCCCTACGAGGGCGATGAGTCGTTCCTCGTAGGTCCGACCGAGCGTACCAAGGAGCTGTGGGGCGAGGTTCTCGACCTGCTGCTTAAGGAGCGCGAGCAGGGTGGTGTCCTCGATATGGACACCAAGACCGTCACGGGTATCGTGAGCCACCCCGCTGGCTACATCGATAATGCCCATCGCGACAAGGAGACCATTGTTGGCCTCCAGACCGACAAGCCGCTCAAGCGCGCGCTGCATGTCAACGGCGGTATCCGCATCGCTTGCCAGGCTGCCAGCCAGCACGGCTATAAGGTCGACGAGAACGTTGTCGAGCGCTACACCTTCGAGCGCAAGACCCACAACGCTGGCGTCTTCGATGTTTACACCCCCGAGATGCGTGCTTGCCGCTCGGCTCACATCATCACCGGTCTGCCCGATGGCTATGGCCGCGGCCGCATCATCGGCGACTACCGTCGTGTTGCCCTGTACGGCGTCGACTACCTGATCAAGGACAAGGAGGCCCAGAAGGCTTCCACTCCGACGGTCATGACCGCCGACAACATCCGCGATCGCGAGGAGCTGCAGGAGCAGATCCGCGCCCTCGGCGAGCTCAAGATGATGGCCGAGACCTATGGTTTCGATATTTCCAACCCTGCTACCAACACGCAGGAGGCCATCCAGTGGATGTACTTCGCCTACCTTGCTGCCGTCAAGGAGCAGAACGGCGCCGCTATGTCCATCGGCCGTACCTCTACGTTCATCGACATCTACGCTGAGCGCGACCTTGCCAACGGTACCTTCACCGAGGAGCAGATCCAGGAGTTCGTGGATCACTTCATCATGAAGCTCCGCATGGTCAAGTTTGCCCGTACCCCCGAGTACCAGGCCCTGTTTACCGGCGACCCGCAGTGGGTCACCGAGTCCATCGGCGGCATGGGTGTTGACGGCCGTACGCTCGTTACCAAGATGAGCTACCGCTACCTGCACACGCTCGAGAACATGGGCACCAGCCCCGAGCCCAACATGACCGTTCTGTGGTCGACCCGTCTGCCCGAGAACTTCAAGAAGTTCTGCGCCAAGACTTCCGTCGCCAGCTCCTCGATCCAGTACGAGAACGACGACCTCATGCGCGTCTATCACGGCGACGATTACGGCATTGCCTGCTGCGTGTCCTCCATGCGCATCGGCAAGGAGATGCAGTTCTTCGGCGCTCGCGCCAACCTGGCCAAGTGCCTGCTGTACGCACTCAACGGCGGTGTTGACGAGGTCTCCAAGAAGCAGGTCGGCCCCAAGTATCGCGCCGTCGAGGGCGATACGCTCGATTACGACGACGTTGTGGCCAAGTACAACGACATGATGAAGTGGCTCGCTGGCGTGTACGTCAACTCGCTGAACATCATTCACTACATGCACGACAAGTACTGCTACGAGCGCATCCAGATGGCTCTGCACGACAAGCACGTGCACCGCTGGTTCGCTACGGGCATCGCTGGCCTTTCCGTCGTGGCTGACTCTCTGTCCGCCATCAAGTACGCCAAGGTCCACCCCGTCCGTGACGAGAACGGCATCATCGTCGACTTCGAGACCGAGGGCGAGTTCCCCAAGTACGGTAACGACGACGACCGCGTCGACCAGATCGCTCACGACGTTGTGCATCAGTTCATGGAGTACATCCGCATGAACGACACCTACCGCAACTCCGTGCCCACGACCTCGGTTCTGACCATCACCTCCAACGTCGTGTACGGTAAGAAGACCGGCTCCACGCCCGATGGCCGCAAGGCTGGCCAGCCGTTCGCCCCGGGTGCTAACCCCATGCACAAGCGCGATAGCCACGGCGCCATCGCTTCGCTGTCTTCGGTTTCTAAGCTCCCGTTCCGTGATGCTCAGGACGGCATCTCCAACACCTTCTCCATTATCCCGAGTGCGCTCGGCAAGGAGGATCAGGTGTTCTTTGGCGATATCGACCTTGATCAGCTGGGCGAGTAACTATTGGTAGTGCTATACTAACAATAACGATTACTGATTAGCGCGCCGGTTTCGGCCGGCGCCTATTAATCGAAGGAGACACATTATGAAGGTTTCTGAAGTTTCCGAGACCCAGGCCGATAACCTGGTCCACATGCTCGACGCTTACGCCGAGAAGGGTGGCCACCACCTGAACATCAACGTCTTCAACCGTGAGACGCTGCTCGACGCTCAGGCTCACCCCGAGAAGTACCCGCAGCTGACCATCCGCGTTTCCGGCTATGCCGTGAACTTCCACACGCTCACCAAGGAGCAGCAGGACGAGGTCATTGCGCGTACCTTCCACGACAAGTTCTAAAGGGGTTTAACTCCCGCAGGATCGCCGGGCCGCTTTGGGTTACTTTCCAAAACGTCCTCGGACATGCAAAGGGCTCCGCTGCGCGCGTTGCGCGGCGGGGCCTCTTTGCGTCCTGCGGGATGTTTTGGAAAATAACCCAAAAACGGCCAAGCGGGGTTCTTCGGAGTCACCCTTTAGGCGGAACTCTCCTAATTATTTGGATGAGTCGTTTACTTACTTGTGCTGTTACCGTCTTCCCGCTGTTGTTGGGGTATGCTTTGTTCGTATGTAAACGTATGACATGTTGATAGGGGAGGGTGCTATGGCTCGCGAGGGCACTCGTTCTAAGGATTCTGCTAAGCCTGGCATCAAGGAAGTTGCAGCGGTGGCGGGGGTTTCGCCTACTACGGTATCTCGCGTGCTTAATAACCGCGGTTATATTAGCCAAGAGACCCGCGATAAGGTCCACGCCGCGATGGAGCGCATCAACTATACGCCCAACGATATCGCCCGTGCCATGCTCAACGGCCGTCTGAACCTTATCGGCATGATCGTTCCCTTTGTGAGCAGTCCGTTCCATGCTCAGGTTGTGCAGGCGGTCGAGCGCACGTTGGCGGAAAACGGCTTTAAGATGTTGCTGTGCAACAGCGCCAATCGACCTGATCTTGAGCGTTCCTATATCGACATGCTCCGCCGCAATATGGTCGACGGCGTCATCGTCAACTCCCTCAATATCGGTGCCGAGGCATATGCCGAGATGGGCTTGAGCTTGGTTGGCATCGACTGCGATCTTGGCGAGGGCTCTGTCCAGATTGCAAGTGACAGCTATGGCATCGGCGAGCTCGCCACGCGCCGTCTGATTGATGACGGCTGCAGGCGTATCCTGTGCCTGCGCAGCAATAGCCGCATGCGCATGCCTGCCAATAAGCGTACCGATGCCTACCTCGATGTTGTTGAGCAGGCCGGTTTGTCCGCGCTTGTCCGTGAGGTTGAGTTCGTTAAGCCCGACGACGAAAAGGGCGCGGTCGTTGCGAAGATCCTCGATGAGAACCCCGATATTGACGGCATCTTTGCGGGAGACGATACGATGGCGGCCATCTGTCTCAACGTGATGAAGCAGCGCGGCTTGAGCGCTCCAGACGACATTAAGGTCGTGGGCGCGGATGGTGCCCGCCGCACTATGACGTTTATGCCTGACTTAACAACCGTACGTCAAGATATCGATCGCATCGGAGAGCTCGCGGCGCAATCCATCATTGCTCTTATTAACGGTGAAAAGCCCGAGTCGAATATCAAGCTTCCCGTTGAGCTTATCGAGGGCAAAACCGCGTAATTCGCCCCGTGCCAAAAGAATTCCTCAAACGCCTCTGATGACCGTTCACCGGCATATGTCAACCGTTTGCCGACGACTGGAACTGCGAAAAGACGTATTGGCGTGAAAACGTTTGACATATGAAAACGATTGACATATCTTGCCATTGTACCGAGTTAGTATGTCGTGGAAAGGAAGTCTCGGATGCACAAGGTGTATTACCAGCCTGAGGGAATTTGGGTAGGCGACATCATGCCGTACGGCGAGGACGGCACGTTCTATCTCTATCATCAGCGTGACACGCGTAACCCCGAACCTTTCGGAGAGCCGTTTGGCTGGGCACTCGCTACGACCAAGGATTTCGTCAACTACAAGGACTTTGGCGAGAGCCTTGAGCGCGGCGGCGACGAGGAAGTCGACCAGTACATTTATGCCGGCACGGTGTTTAAGGTGGGCGACAAGTACCATGCGCTCTACACTGGTTGCAATCGCGATAAGGTCCGCGCACGTTTGATGAAGCAGGTTCTTCTTCACGCAACGAGCGACGACGCCGTCAAGTGGGAGAAGAACATCGCCGAGACGCTGCTTCCGCCCCAGGAGGGTTACGATGACCGCAACTGGCGCGATCCCTTTGTGCTTTGGGATGAGGAGAACGAAGAGTACATGCTCATCCTCGGCACGCGTGTGGGCGAGGACAAGCGTCTGATGACCGGCCGCCTGGTCAAGTTCACCTCCAAGGATCTGACCAACTGGGAGTTCCAGGGCGACTGGTGGAACCCGGGCCTGTACACCATGTTTGAGATGCCTGATCTCTTTAAGATGGGCGACTGGTGGTACCTCGTCTTTTCCGAGTACAGCGACGGCAACAAGACCCGTTACCGCATGTCCAAGTCCATCAACGGTCCTTGGATTACCCCCGCTGACGACTCCTTCGACGGCCGCGCGTACTACGCCGCTCGCACCGCATTCGATGGCGAGCGTCGCGTTCTCTTTGGTTGGGTTCCTACGCGTGACGAGGGCGGCGACCCCAGCTCTTACCTATGGGGTGGCACCTTTATGCCCCTCGAGATCGTTCAGCGTGCCGACGGAACGCTCGGCACCAAGCTTCCCGAGAGCATGCTCGGCGCCTTTGGCGAGGGCAAGGCTGTCGAAGCCTTCGAGCTCTCCTGCGAGTCGGGCAAGGTCGAGCAGGTGCTCGCCGCGGATGCCGGCTCCACCTACTTGCTCGATGCCGACATTGAGCTCGGCGGTAACGCTGCCGGCTTCTCGGTCAAGTTCGCCGAGGACGCCGAGACCGGTCTTGCCTATGAGTTCCGCGCCAACCTGCGCGAGGGCAAGCTCGAGTTCACGCCGGCTCCCCAGTACCCGTGGTTCCAGGTCAACAACATGGGCCTCGAGCGTCCGTTGTTCTTTAAGGGCGAGGGCACTCACCATGTGCGTCTGGTCGTCGACGACGACATCGCGACCATCTTTGTCGATGATGTTGCGCTCAACGCTCGCTTCTGCAACAAGCAGGGCCAGGGTGTGGCGCTTACCGTCACCGACGGTGCGCTCAAGTGCGCAAACGCAACGATCGCGTCTCTGTAGCGGCAACGAACCGTTTTATGATTTAGAAAAGGAATGGAGAGGAACATGGACTACAAGGCAGTGTCCCAGCAAGTCGTCGACAACGTCGGCGGACTGGAGAACATCGAGGGCGCCACGCATTGCGTGACCCGTCTGCGTCTGGTGCTCAAGGATACGAGCAAATACAACAAGGCCGAGCTCGAGAACATCGATGGCGTCAAGGGCGTGCTGTACAACAGCGGCCAGCTCATGATCATTTTCGGTACCGGTACCGTCAACAAGGTTTACGATGAGTTTATGGACCTGACGGGCGTTAAGGAGATCAGCGCTTCCGAGGTCAAGGGCGCCGAGGCGGACAAGAAGGGCAAGTTCTTCTCGGTCCTCAAGGTATTCTCGGACATCTTTATCCCCATCATTCCCGCCTTCGTCGGCGCTGCTATCATCATCGGCCTTAAGTCGCTGATCGTTGCCAACGGCCTCTTTGGCATGGAAGGTAGCCTCGCCGATCACAGCGAGTTCCTCAAGAACCTCGCAAGCTTCTTTGCCATTATCGCCACCACGTTCGACTACCTGCCTGTCCTGGTTATGTACAGCGCAGTCAAGCGTTTTGGCGGTAACCCGATTCTGGGCATCCTCGTCGGTATCGTCATGGTTCACCCGAGCCTTATGAACCGCAACACGTTCGTTATGGACCCGACGGGTGCTGAGTACTGGAACTTTGGTCCGCTCTCCATTCCCATGGTTGCTTTCCAGGGCGGCGTATTCCCTGCAATCCTGACTGCCTGGTTTATGGCCAAGGTCGAGAAGATTGCCCAGAAGTACATCCCCGAGGTCGTCTCGTTTGTCTTTGTCCCGACCGTTACCCTGATTCTTGCTAACGTTGCCCTGTTCACCGTGTTCGGCCCGCTCGGCAACCTGATCGGCGACGTCCTCGCTGGCGTAATCGATGTCCTGTACAACAGGATGGGCGTCTTTGGCGCCTTTGTCTTCGCCGCGTTCCTGCAGCCGCTCGTCGTTACCGGTACGCATCAGTTCATCCAGGGTATTGAGGCCAACCTCGTTGCCACGACCGGCTTCAACTACATCCAGGCCATCTGGTCGGTTTCCATCATCGCCCAGGGCGGCGGCGCCATCGGCATGTATCTCATTCACAAGAAGCATTCCAAAGAGCGCAACATCTGCATGTCGTCCTTTATCCCGACGCTGGTCGGTATCTCCGAGCCCGCAATCTTTGCTGCAAACATGCGCTACTCGATCATTCCGTTCGTCTGCGCTTGCATCGGTGCAGGCTGCGGCGGTGCCTTCGTGAAGCTCTTTGAGGTGCGCGCCATCGGTCAGGGTCTGACCGGAGTGCTTGGCCTGCTCATCGTCACGCCCGAGACGCTCGTGTGGTATGTGGCTGGCAATCTCATCGCCTTCATCGTGCCAATCGTCTTGATCTTTGCCTACAACAAGGCAAAGGGCGTGCCGACCACCGATGAAGAGGGCGCTGGCGCTGGCTTCGACGTTAGCTTCTAGTTGAGCCGTTCAGCGTAATCTGAGGATAAGTCCATTTGGGGAAGGGCGTTCGACTCGTGTGAGTCGAACGTCCTTCCCCATAGACGAGAAAGTCAACGGCGATGTTTAATCAAAAAAATAAGGTGACACGCGCGGACTATGGGCAGTGGCGAGCCGGACAGGATGAGACGGCGGCTCGCGTCGCGTCCGACCCCGATAGGCTCCTGTTCCATGTGGAGCCTGAGCTTGGCTGGCTCAACGACCCCAACGGTTTGGTGCAGATCGGTGATACGTATCACATCTATCACCAATACGATCCATTCGATGCTGCGCATGGCGGTCCAGTGCTTTGGAACCATCTGACGACAAAGGATTTTGTGACGTACGAGAATCGCGGCCCTGTGCTGTTCCCCGATTCCGATTTGGATTCGAGCGGAGCGTATTCTGGTTCTGCCTTTGTACGCGATGGCAAGATTCACTACTTCTATACCGGCAACGTCAAGCATTTTGACCGTGATGATTACGACTACGTGTTGACGGGCCGTGAGCAAAACCAGATTCATATGGTTGCCGAGAATCCCGACGAATTGGGCGAGAAGCGCATAGCTGTTGGGCCGGTCGATTACCCCGACGATATCGGTACGCACGTGCGTGATCCCAAAATCCTTGAACACGATGGTATCTACTACATGGTTCTGGGCGCTCGTACGAAAGACGACCGTGGCTGCGTGCTTGTCTATACTTCGCGTGATTTAGGGGTCTGGAGCTATGCGACGCGCATTGAGCTGGGCGAGAAGTTTGGCTTTATGTGGGAGTGCCCTGATCTGTTTGAGCTTGATGGCGAGCTTATTCTCGTTTGCTGTCCGCAGGGTGTGTCCGCCGATGGATGGCGTTACCGCAATCCGCACCAGTGCGTGTGGTTTCCCATCGAGGCCGATTGGGAGGCGCCGAGTTTTAAGATCGCCGGGCAGGGCATGCCCCCGATGGTCGATGCCGGCTTTGATTTCTACGCACCGCAGTCCTTTGAGGATGCTGCAGGCCGGCGTTTGATGATCGGATGGTCGGGTTGCCCCGATGCGACGGCGGAAAACCCGACGGTGGCGCGCGGGTGGCAGTGCGCGTTGACGGTGCCGCGAGAGCTGAGCATGCGCGATGGTAAGCTCTGCCAGCAGCCGGCGCACGAGATTGGGAGGATGCGCGGCGACTGCGTTCGCGCGACAGGCGGTGAAACCGTTGAGGAGCCGGGCCGCCTGTTTGATCTTGTGGTTTCCTGCGAGGGCGCCAAGATGGTCGAGCTCGAAATCCGCAAGGGTGTCTTTGTGCGTTATACGGACGGGATGCTTACCCTCGATATGGGTGACGAAGGCTATGGGCGCGACCAGAGGTCGATTGAGCTCGGCGAGCTTCGCGACCTACGCGTGCTTTCGGACACTACGATGGTCGAGATTTTTGCAAATGGCGGCGAGGCGGCACTTACGAGCCGTACCTATTCGCCGGCGGTTCCGGCGATGGAGCTGCACGCCGAGGGTGCGGCATCGATGTATTTCTACCGCCTCGTGCATTAACCGTGCGTGGAGCACGATTGGATTTACTGGACGGAATGTGTCGCAGTTGTCGCGGCCAACTACCGCTTACCGCATATAGCGACCGTTTGCGGAATAAGTAACCCTCCTTAATAAATCGTATGGAATCCTAGATAAGCACGGAGTTTTCCAGGGAGACGCTGTCCTTTGTTGTGTGCAAGGGGCGGCGTCTCTTTGGCGCTTGGACGCTGTTGTGCAACAGTGCGGCGGCGCGTGCCATGTATTGAAAAGCCAATGTTGAGATGGGTCGTGATAATAATGGGCAAGTACGTAATCGTGGTTGAGTCTGGGTCGGATGTGACGCCGGAGCTTTGCGAGCGCTACGGCATCGTGCGCGTGCCCATGCATGTCACGATTGGTGACGAGACCGTCGAGGACGGTTCGATCGATCCGCTCGAGATTTATTCACGCTGCAACGAGTTTGGCGTAATGCCCAAGACTAGTGGCTGCGCGCCTGCGGATTTTGCTCACGTGTATGACCGAATTCATGCCGAGCAGCCCGACGCGACTATTTTGCATCTCGCGTATTCCGAGGCCACGACCTGCTCGCATCAGTCCTCCAAGATTGCAGCCAAGGGGCGCGACTACGTGTTCTCCATGGACACGCGTTTTGTTTCGGTGGGTCAGTCGCTCGTTGTCGTCGAGACCGCCAAATACATCGAGGCTCACCCCGATGCCACCGTCGACGAGATCTTTGCATTTACGAATTCCGTCATGGACCGTGTGTTGCTGGGTTTTGTTCCTACGGACCTTGCCTTCCTTAAGGCGGGCGGTCGCTTGTCCAACGTCGCGTTCCTGGGCGCCCACCTGCTCAAGATTAAGCCCTGCATTGAGGTGACGGGCGGCAAGTTCGTGGCAACCAAGAAGTTCCGCGGCTCTATGCTCAAATGCGCCCGCGCCTTTATTGACCACATGGTTGCGAAGGGCGAGATCGACTACTCTCACATTGGCCTGGCGTATTCGGTGGGCCTTTCCCAGGAGCTGCGCGACGACATGGAAGTCTATGCGCACGACCTGGGCTTTAAGGACGTTACCTGGACTCAGGTCGGCGGCGTCATCTCGAGCCATTGCGGCCCGACCGCCTTCGGCGCGGTGCTCACGCTCAAGGCGTAAGGCCTGGCGTCTATCGATTTCTATTGCCTCGGCGGCGGGCGGGTTGAGACAATCGACCCGCCGCTTTTGCGTAGGGTCAAATAGGCAACCCAATTGACCGCTAAACCGTTTCGCCATCATGCATATGGGCTAGAATGACTCTGGCATTTATGTAGCTAAAACCAATGAGAGGCAAGGTACCGGGAATGGCTGAGATGACGCTCGAGGGTGTGGACGCTCGTCCCGAGGACTCTGCGTTTGCCCTGGGCCGCGTGCATTCGATTGAGACGATGGGGACGGTCGATGGACCCGGCATCCGCTTTGTGGTGTTTGTTCAGGGCTGCCCCATGCGCTGTGCGTATTGCCACAACCCCGATACCTGGTCGGTTAACGGCGGCACCATGGTGACCGTAGAGCACCTGATGGACGAGTTCCAGAGCAACCATGAGTTTTACCGCAGCGGTGGTATTACGGTGTCCGGCGGCGAGCCGCTCCTGCAGCCCGCGTTTTTGGCCGACCTGTTCCGCGCAATGCACAACAACCCCGATGGCCGCGTGCATACCTGCTTGGATAGCTGCGGCTATGCGTTCGATCCCGCGCATCCCGAGAAGTTCGATGCCGTACTCAACGAGACCGATATGGTGCTGCTCGACATTAAACACGCCGATCCCGTCGAGCATAAAAAGCTGACCGGTTGCGATCCCGCACGCATTCTGGCGTTTGGTGATGAGCTTGCGCGTCGCAAGATTAAGGTCGTTATCCGCCACGTGGTGGTGCCGGGCATTACCGATACGGTTGAGGAGTGCGAGGCGCTCGGCCGCCTGATCGCCCCGTGGCATAACGTGGTCGGTCTGGAAATGCTGCCGTATCACACGATGGGTGTCGTCAAGTATGAGCAGCTGGGGATTCCCTATAAGCTCGAGGGCGTTCCACAGATGGATACCGCGCGCATGCCCGAGCTGCGCAATGCCGTTATGGCCGGTATGAAAAAGCGCCGCGTGGAGCTCAAAAACGCCATCGGCTAGCAAGTCATTTTGCTTCTCTACGATACCCGCGCTGCGGTGGTCTAGCGGCTTCGTATTGCGCGGTTGAGCCAAAATGCTGGTACCATACCGTGGATAGCAGTTTTCACGGGTTTGGGGGATGGTATGCCTACCATCGCAATCATCGGTGCACTCGAAAAAGAGGTTGCGCAGATTAAAGAAGAACTGAACGGCGCTCGTGTGGTACAAGAGGCGGGCTTGACCGTTGTCAGCGGCGAGCTCGACGGTTTGTCCGTTGTTGCTACGACCGCTGGCATGGGAACCGTAAACGCCGCGGCGGCAACGCAGCATCTCATCAGCAAATACGCCCCGCAGGCTGTTGTGTTCTCGGGTATTGCGGGCGGCCTAAACCCTAAACTCCATATTAACGACGTGGTTATAGGCAAGTGCCTGCGCTATCTGGATACCGATACGGCACTCATCGCCGAGTCCGCGCCGGGGCTCGAGGAGTTTGTCTCGACGCCGGCGTTGGTTGATGTTGCCGCCGCCGTGCTTGCCGAGCATGGATTTGTGGATGCCTCGGCGGATGAGAATTCTGCGGAGAAGGACCCCAAACAGTTCCTGGTTGGCACTATCGCTACGGGTGACCGCTTTGTAACGGGCGACGCCATGCGCATCGCTGCGATTGAGGCCACGCATGCCGATTGCGTCGAAATGGAGGGCGCGGCAATTGCGCACATCGCGGCCAAGAATGGTGTCGATTGCCTGGTGCTGCGCGCTATCAGCGATAATTGTGACGAGGCATATGACGCGTTTTGCGAGCGCGAGTTCGATCTGGATGAGTACGCTCGCACCGCAAGCGGCATCACGCTCGACATCGTTCGTCGTATTGCCGCCGCGCAATAGCACGCCCGTTTTGTAAAAACCTACGACCAAGGAGTGTCCATGGCCGATTCCATTAACTATCAGCTTGCCAAGTTCGTCGCCAGCTACGGCAAGGTTTCGCAGATTCCCGAGTCCACCTGTCCCGAGGTGAGCTTCGTTGGCCGCTCAAATGTGGGCAAGTCGTCGATTATGAACAAACTCTTTGGCCGCAAGAACCTGGTCAAGGTTTCGAGTACGCCGGGTAAAACGAGCAATATCAATTTCTTCGAGGCCGACGACGTGCACTTTGTCGACCTGCCGGGTTACGGTTTCGCCCGCCGTTCCAAGGCTGAGCGCGACCGCTGGGCCGAGCTCATCGGCGACTTCTTCGACTCCGAGCGCAGCTTTAACCTGGTCGTGTCGCTGGTGGACATTCGCCACGACCCCAGTAAGCTCGATCATGACATGATCGACTACCTGCAGGGCAACGAGTTCAACTTTATCGTCTGCCTCACCAAGGCCGACAAGCTCAGCCGCACCCAGCAGGCCCGCCAGGCAGCAGCCATCAAAAAGCAGCTCAACGTCCCGGCCGAGAACGTAATCATTACAAGCTCCCAGACCGGCACCGGCATCGACGAACTCAAAAAGCGCATCGCCGAGGCTTGCCTCTAGTAAGGGCTCATGGCAGGCAATAGTTTGCATCTATCTATATCACCCCAGTGATAGTTGTTGGTACACTATCACTGGGGTGATATTTTTGTTTGGAGGTCGATATGGAGTTATGGCACGGATCGGACGTAGTTGTCGAGCATCCATCGTTGGATAAATGTAGGCAATTCAATGACTATGGGCGCGGGTTTTATTGCACGCCGCATGAAGAAATGGCAATGGAGTGGGCATGCCGGACTGAGTCTGATGGCATTGCCAATCGATATGAGCTTGATTTAGATGGCCTTGCGATTTTGGATTTGGAATCAGGTGAGTTCTCGATTCTCAACTGGCTTGCAATTCTGGCGAATAACAGAGAGTTCAATGTTTCAACGCCAGTAGCACGCGAGGGGCTTCGCTATCTACTTGATAACTGCTTAATTGATATATCTCCTTATGACGTTATTCGAGGCTATCGTGCAGACGATTCTTATTTCTCGTTTGCAAGACAGTTTGTCAACGGCATGATTTCGCTCAGGCAATTGCAGCGCATTATGCGTTTGGGCGATTTGGGCATTCAATATGCGCTTATGAGTGAGCGCGCGTTCTCGGCGATCAGGTTCCGCGATTGGAAACAGGCCTCGGGAGCTGAGTTTTATCCCAAACGATTTGAGCGAGAACAGAATGCTCGACGTAAGTACCTGGATACGGTAAACGGATTTGACTCTGATGGTGTCGACATTAGGGATTTGATGGCAGGGAGGGTTGATTTAAATGATCCAAGAGTTAACGGATTGTGGGCCGAGTAGGACATACCCCGTCTACTACCTCGAGGATGCAATGAACAACCTCGGCGACTGCTTTGACTATGCCGTTAACGATTATGGAGCAGAAGGATCAGAAGTCGCTGAACTCTTTTGCCTGAGCGGCGTAGCTCGCGAGTTTGAGCGCGGCAACGCATGGGTAGTGTCGGGAAAATCGGGCGTTGAACTATTTGCGCTCATCTCCGAAAGATCTGGTTACCAAACAGGGTCGATGCCAGATCGGACCTACCGATTTGAGAAGACACCAGAATATTGGACAGGCTGGATACTGGCATATTTGCAGTGGCGCCTAGGGGAATCGTTCGAAGATCTGCTTCATGTTGTTCCATTTGATGCGCTGCGAAACCTGTACTACCCCTGGCATGAGGCCTCGGAGGAGCGCGTGGCGCGCCTTGTCTGTGATATGGCGAAGAAGGCGCCGCGTCAGACTAAACTGGCGCTAGCAAGAAAGAGGATTAAAAAAACCCAACAAGACCTGGCATACGAATCGGGTGTATCGCTCCGTTCAATCCAAATGTACGAACAGCGCCAGCGAAACATCAACGAAGCCTCGGTAACAACCGTAAGAGCTATAGCAAAAGCCCTCCACTGCAACATCGAAGATCTCCTAGAACCAGTCTTCGAATACAAAGAAACCAGCGCAGCGTAAACCAAGCACACAGCTGATGCCCGCCTCTAGGAAGTGCTCCAGCCTAGCAATAGCCCCTATCAATAAAAAGCAGGCTATCAGCCCGGCGCCCCTTCAAAGCGTGGGTCCCTGTAGACATCCTCAGCAAGGTAGGCGCAGGGACGGTCGGGATGTTCCCTCAAAATCATTCCGCAGCGCGAAGGCCCCTTGTCCGTCGCTCCGTAGGAGCAGGACAAGGGGCCTTCATGCGCGAGGACGATTTTGAGGGAACATCCCGACCGTCCCGGACAGGTATATGAGGAGGATGTCTACAGGTACTCGATTTGAGCGCCCTCGGTGTCGCACGTCAGAATATGCGTATCGCACTTAGGGAACTGCTCGCGTAGCTTGACCTGCAGGAACTTTGCCACGATGGTGTCGTCGGTCACAGCCATAAGAGTCGAGCCCGAACCACTGATCCAGATGGTCTTGGCGCCGCCGTTAAGGCAGGTGTCGCGCACGGCGTTGTAGTCGGGAATCAGGCGGCGACGATAGGGTTCCTGAATGCGATCGTCATTGGCGGCGGCAATCAGGTCGAGGTCACCAGTCTCCAAGCCGCGCGTCATACCGGCGATGCGGCCCATCTGCCACACGGCGGTGGAGAGCGGAATCTCCTGCGGCACGACTTTGCGTGCCTCGCTCGTGTGTACCTCGTAGGGCGGAATCACGGTAATAAAACGCAGACGATTGCTCACCTCGTAGCGCAGGCACTGGGGGAGCGAATCGGTCGGCGTAAAGGAGCAGACGGCGCCGCCCAGGATAGCGGGGGCGACGTTATCGGGATGCCCCTCGACCTCGGTGGCAATGCGGACGAGCTCGGCGCGGTCGACGGTATGGCCCGTCAGTGCGGCGGCTGCCATGATGCCGGCGACGACGCAGGTGGAGCTGGAGCCCAGGCCACGAGCGACGGGCACATCGGTTTGAATGTCGATGGCAACGGGAAAAGCCGGCTCGCCCCATGCGGCAAGCGCATCGACAAAGCTGACGTAGACCAGGTTGTTCTCGTTTTGGAACTCCTCGGGGCATCCGGTGATGGTGAGCTTTTCAGCGCGCTCGAAGGTGAAGTGCGAGTAGAGGCTGACGGCCATGCCGAGGGTGTCGTAGCCGATGCCTAGGTTTGCGCTCGTGGCTGGGACGGTGATTTTGATCATGTGGGTCCTCCTGGGCGGGTCTGGCCGTTTAGTTCGTCGCGAGTTCCGCACAAGCCGGAAAGCACTTAATGTGCTTTCCGAGCGAGCCCAGGACCTGACCGAGCGAAAACCTTGCGCCCGG
>URMR01000002.1 GCA_900548935.1 uncultured Collinsella sp. | reverse complement strand
AGGCGATGCCGGCGGAGCCCGCCGCATAAAACCACCCCATGGCGCGATCAGTGTCATCGCCAAAAGCAGGTCCCAACACCTTCAACGCAATGGCGTTGATGACGCAGGGCGCCGCACCCAACAGCACGCTCGCCGCGAACAGCGCCGTAAACGAGGAACACGCGACGCGCGCAACCGCCGCGGCCGCAGAGACCGCCGATGCGAAAAGCACGAGCGCCTTCACGCCGCGGCGATCGGCACAAACACCTGCCGGCATACCAAACACCACGGCAGGAATAAACGGGGCAAACAGGACGGCCGAAAACTCGGCAGACGACAACCGCAGGCTCGACACAACCATGTGCGCCAACCCCGACACCTGGTACTGCGCATAGTTGGCGGCAAACACGATGCCGCACACCACAAACAGCAACGCGTACTTCTCGACCGTCCCTTTGCTCACGTCAATCACCCTAACTACGCCTCGTCCTTGCGATAGACAATACGCCCATCGAATATGGTCGTTTCGATCTCCAGCTCGCGAATCGCCATCGGGTCCATCTCAAACGGGTTATCCGACAGGATAACGATGTCGGCCAGCTTGCCGGCGGCAAGACTGCCCAGACGGCGCTCGAATCCCTCGACGTAGGCAGAGCCGAGCGTATGTGCCTGAAGCGTCTCGCCAAGCGTCAGGGCATTCTCGCGGAAATAGCCCTCCGCTGGATGCCCATCGAACTCGCTGCGCGTCACCGCGGCATATACGGTGTCGATGGGATCGATCGACATGACCGCAGGCCAGTCGGTACCAAGGCCCAAATGGATTCCGCCGTCGGCCTCCTCCCGGTAGCGCCACATGTGGCTCATGCGCTCCTCGCCGAGCGAGCCCTCGTACACGCCCTGGCCAAGGCCTCCAATGGGATGCTGCGGCTGAATCGCCGCGTTGATACCCAGGCGCTTCATGCGAGCGATGTCCTCAAACTGCAGGTTATCGGTGTGCTCGATGGCAAAACGCGTTCCCTTGTTGCCGCACACCTCCTCGGCGCGCTCGACAGCATCGATGATCATCGTGGCCGAAGCATCGCCAATGGCATGGATGCGGACATCAAAGCCGTTTTTGTCGGCCTCGAGCACCATGCGGTCGAGCACCTCCTGGTTGCACGCCGGCTCGCCGCGGAAGTCCTTGCCCATGGGGGCGTTGAGATACGGCTCGTGCATGTATGCCGTGTAGGCCTCGGGGCAGCCGTCCAGGATGTACTTAAGGCCCGCCATGCGCACGCGCTCGCCATGATGGCGCGCCCTCAGAGTCTGCGACTCCGCCATGGGAGCATCGAGCGCGGGGTAATAGCTAATGCGTAGTGTGCTGAGGCCCTCGTTTGCCAGTCGGTCGTAAATGTCGTACACGCCAGGCGTGGTCACGCCCAAGGGGTACATATCGCCGATCGAAGTGATGCCGAGCCTGTTAAACTTGCGCATCGACTTGAGCAGCGAAGCATCGAGGTCCGGCTTGTTGAGCACCACATCAAGCAGAATGTTCGTCGCCTGGGGCTCGGACAGAAAGCCGTTGGGCTCGCCGTTGTCAAAGTGGCGGATGAGGCCGCCCTCGGGCGTCGGGGTGTTACGGTCGATGCCGACCGCTTTGAGCGCGGCGGTATTGCACCAAACCACGTGCATCGAAAAGTCCGAAAGCACAATCGGGCGATCGATGTCGAGTGCATCGAGGCTACGACAGTCGGGGTCGGTCGGGTCCTCCCATGCGGGCGAATACCAGCCCTGGCCGTAGATCCACGGGTTGTCGGGGTGCTCAGCGGCAAACTTCGCCACGGCATCGACGCAGGCCCGCTCGCTCGGCAGGAACATCAAATCGCAGCAGAAGTCCTCGTCCTTTTGGATGGAACCGAGCGCAAAGTGCATGTGCGAATCGTTGAATCCGGGCATGACCAGCTTGTTGCCCGCATCAATCACCTCGGTATCGGGGCCGACAAACGGCTGCACCTTGTCGGGTGCGCCCACGGCGACGATCTCGTTGCCGCGAACCGCGACGCATCCCGCATGAGGCTCAAGCTCCTCCGCCGTAAACAGCGCCGTGGTCTTAATGACGATGTCGGCAGGAACCACCGTCTCCATGATTACTCGCCGTCCTTAGCAGCGGCAGCCTGCATAGCCTTGCGGCCGAGCTCGGGCAGGAAGAAGACCGGCACCACGGAAAGCAGGAAGCAGAGGCTCTCGAGGCCCATGTTCATGGTGTAGTCGGCGCCGGCGACAGCGGAGATGCCGATGGGCAGGAAGTAGCTCATGAGCAGGGAGATGGTGCCGACGATGCCGCCAGCGGAACCGGCGTACGTGTCACCGATCTCGGGAAGCAGAACCGGCATGGACTGCATGATCGGGCCGTTGATTGCAGTGAAGAAGCCGTTGATGACCAGGATCGCCCACAGCAGGAAGCCGACGGGGGTGTACCACGTCACGAACATCGAGACAGCGCCGATGAGCGTGGTGACGATGAGGAAACCCTTGAACTTGCCAAGCTTGTCGCAAAAAGCAGGACCCACGATGCAGCCGAAGAAGCTGCCGACGGTGACGATGGCGGCCATGAAGCCGGCGGTAGCGGCATCGATGCCCTTGCCAAGCTGAAGCGCCTGGGGCAGGAAGCCGGCATAGGCAGTGGTGGAGGCGAGGCCAAAGCCAACGCCGATGGAGATCAGCCACACGCCGGGGCTCTTGATGGCGACCTTGAGGTAGTCGAGCACGGGCTCGGGCTCGGGAAGCGGCTGACCCTCGGGCACGTCACGGTCGAGTACGATCCAAAGAACCCAGGAGATGGTCATGGCGACAGCGGCAACCATGTAGGAGTTGAAAACGCTGCCGAACATGCCGGCGCAGATCTGGGCGACGACGATGGCGACGCACGAAGCGGCGTAGAGCAAGCCCATGGCAAAGCCGGTCTGCTCGCGGAACCACGTGCCGAGCACCTTGATGAGGTTGGCGTTGAGCGCCGAGATGCCCATGCCGATCAGGAACATCGACGCCATCTGCATCGTGAACGAGTCGAGCGTAAAGCAGCGGAGGAAGCCGCCGGCAACCGAAATTGCGGTGCAGACCGTAACGACCTTCTTGGAACCGATGCGGTCACCGAGGGCGCCCAGCGGAATCGAGAAGAAAACGGCGGTAAGCATGGGGACGAGGAACAGCATCGAGAAGCCAACGGTATCGATGTTGAGCATCGGCATGACCTCGACGGCAAGCGCCGAGACCTGATACTGCATGTAGTTAGCCATAAAGCACAGCAAGCAAACGACCGAAACGATTGCCCAGCGCCATGAAGGAAGTTTCTCTTCCATGATGACTCCTTTGGTTAGTCGAGCATTTAGACAGTTTGGAGAGCCGGGCCCTGGCTCTTCGGTGCCCTCATTTTGCGATTGACCCCTCGCCGAAACCATTCGGCATCCGGCTTATCATCATGCGAAAAAAGGAGTAGTATCACTACGCTAAATAGCTAAAACGCCAGCTTAAACCCTACGCAATCTCATCGGAGGTCATCTTGAGCTTTCTGTCCGATTCCGAGTGGCTCTGCTTAAACGATCTTGTGCTTTCGATTAATTCCATCGACAACGACCGGGAATTCCGGTCGACCGTCCTCAAGAAGTTGCGTTTTCTTATCCCCTACGAGTCGGCGGCGTTTTTCCTGAGCGATCTTTCCAAAGACCTCGTTTCCACCCCGCAGGAATGGAAGACGCGCGTCTTTCTCGACCCGCTCGGCATCGACGTCCCCGCCGGGATGCTCGAGCGTTACACCGAAGAGTATTGGCAACAGGATACGATCGTCGCGCATCGCAACCTCACGCGCTCGACGGTGCTGCGCGAATCCGACCAGCTCAGCCCCGGCGATATCGAGAGTAGCTATATGAAGGACTACCTTGGCGGCCGTCATGTCGTCAACGTGAGTTTCTTTAACGATGAGGGCTTTTTGGGATCGCTCAATCTCAATCGCAAAAAAGAGGAGGGCGACTTCACCGACCGCGAAGTCCAGATTCTGGAGCTGATCGAGCCCCACCTTACCAATCGCCTATCCAAATGGCGCGTCCAGGCCGACCGCAGCTCATCCGAGGTAGTGTTCGCCCACGACTACGATGTCTCGGCACGCGAAATCGACGTATGCCGCTGTGTGCTATCGGGCATGGACAACGCGGCCATTGCCGAAGAGCTCTGTATCAGCACCGGCACCGTTAAAAAGCACCTGGAGAATATCTTTCGAAAGACGCAGGTCAACAGCCGCATTGGGCTCATGGCGCTCCTTCAGCAGTACACGGCACTCAAACAGTAAGCCCAAGCGCGGCGACGTCGATGCATCTACGCCCTATAGAGCACGTTGTCGGCAAAGAAGTCTGCCGGCGGCTCCATGCAGGCAATCTCGCCGTCGAACATCATGGCGACGTCGTCGGCAACCTGCTCGGCAAAGTCCAAATCGTGCGTAGCCATGATGACGGTGCCGCCAGCCTTCGCATGGTCACGCAGGGCGCGGGCGATGGTGCGGCGGCTGAACAGGTCTAGACCCTTGGTGGGCTCATCGAGCAATAGCAGTTCGGGGCCGATTAGCAGCAGTTTTGCCAATGCAAGCAGTTGACGCTGCCCGCCCGAAAGATCGTACGGATGGCGTCCATCCAGACCCGACAACCCCAAGCTCGCCGCACGCTCCCGCGCCACGGTCTCGTCATATCCGCAGGTCGAAGCCCATTCCATCAGCTCGTCGCGAACCGTATCGGCAACCAGCAATGCTTTGGGATTCTGAGGCAGCAGCGCCGCCGAGGCCGCTCCGCGCACCATGCGGCCGCGCTGCAGCTTGGCGGTCTTCGCCAGCACCGAGAGTATCGTCGACTTACCGCATCCGTTGCCGCCCACGATCGCATGCACCGCACCGGCCGAAAACGACGCATCGAGCCCGCGCAGCACCCAGCCGGACGCTCGATCGTAGCGAAACCAGCCTTCCGACAGGGTGGTAGCCGACCCGCCGTGCATTTTTTGGAGTATTCTGCTTCCATCCGTGCGCGAGAAGGCTTCCAAGCCGTTCTCGAGCGACGTTTGCGCCACAAATTCGGACGATTTGTCCAATTCTGAACTTTTTTTCGCGCTCGATACGTCCCCGGGCGGCTCCAGAGAGCCCAAATTGTCCTCACGCCTGCTGAATACTCCGTTTTTTGCACATCGGATGGCACCCCACCCCAACATGTCATCGGAAAACAGCGATTCTCGGCATACCAAAGAAGCCATATCCGCCGCCTCGTGCACGCGGCCATCCTCAATCCGGTACGCACACGTCGCGTATTCGAGCATTGGGCGCGGCTGATGCGTCGCCACAACAACCGTGCAGCCCAGCTCGCGATTCACACGAAACAGCGCGTGCAGGAAATTCTTCTCCGCAACCGGATCAAGCTGAGACGTGGGCTCGTCGAGCAGCAGCACGCGCGGGCGCAGCGCCAGCACAGCCGCCAGCGACAGCAGCTGTTTGCGGCCACCCGAAAGCGTATCGGTATCACGATGAAGCCAGTCCTCCAGACCAAAGAAATAGCTGGTCTCGGCAACACGGCGGCGCATCTCGTCGCACGACACACCCAGATTCTCTAGGCCAAACGCCATCTCGTGCCACACGGTCTCGCACACAATCTGGTTCTCGGGATCCTGAAACACATAACCCACGCACTCTGCCGATGCCTGCACGTCCATGTCGGCAACGTTCTCGCCCAGCACGCGCGCATCGCCAGTGCGCTCGCCCGCTGGAGCGATCTCGGGCTTGAGCAGCGACAGCAGCGTCGACTTGCCCGAACCGGTACCGCCAACAAGCAGTGCAAACGCACCTTGGGAAACACGCCAATCAAGCCCCTCGAGCACCGGTGCCTTGACCCCGGGATAGGCAAAACTAAGGCCTCGCACCTCAATCGCCGGCGCGGCCGAGCCATATGCCACACCCGCCGCCGAGCTCCTATCAAACCGAGCCATCAGCCAAACCTCTTCTCATCAATCGCGTGCAACGCGCAAGGCAACACCATCCAGGCGGCGTACACGACATAGCCTGGCCACGGCGCCGGCACCGAGAGCTGCGGATAAAACGAATACTGCGTCGTCGCGGTCCACGCCACCGCCACCGCGGCAGCGCCAAACAGTACGAGCCCGGCCAGCGCGGCAACGTCACTGCGCCCCAGCCGATACCGCGCATACGTCGTACGACGCGTCGCGGCACCCCACCCGCGCGAGCGCATCGCGTCCGCGCGCTCCAGCGAATCTTCCATGCCCCAGCCCATCAACACACTCGATGCCCGCAAGCGCGAGCGCACGGGGTCGGCCGGCGCACGCCCCGGTACATCAATCGCGTCCTGCACCGCCAGCACCGTGCGGCCGCGGCGCAAAAACTGTGGGATAAGCCGCATGCACATCGAGATCATAAGCGCGATCACCGGCGCGGCGTTGCCTAACAGTGCGAGCACCTTGTCGTATTCGAGCATCGACGCCGCGGCCTCAAACCACAGCACGCTCGCCACAAACAGCCCGCCCATGCACAGGCCGTATACCATGCTTTCCAGATACACCGCGCGCATGCCAATACGGAACAGCTCCGTCGAGCCCGAGGCGCTAAACAGCGGATTGACCAGCGCGATAATCAAAATCACCGGCAACTGCCAGCGAAGCGCCCCCAACGTGCGCGCAGCACCGCGCGTCGCAAGCCCGTACGCCAGCCCGCCCGCAAGCGACAGCGCGATCAGCACCGGTTGCATCGAGAACATGGTGAGCCCCAGCGTCAGCACCATGTAGAGGGCCGGCACAGCCGGATGCGACATCGAGAATGCCGCGACGGGCTCGCCGCCAAACTCCTCTCGTATGTTGTCCACGGGCACCCCCGTCCCCTCGCTCAAACGACAGTTCCGCAGCACCGCCAACGCCGCACGCAAGCAGCGCAAACGCCACGCCGGCGGCGCAAGCCTCAACCGCCGCAAACCAATCGCTACGCGCTCAACATATGCCTGCGGTATCATATTGCGCCGTGTATCGTTTCCAAACACACGTCTCTATAACGTAACAGGAGATCACATGGACGCAACCGCAATTATCCTCGCTGCCGGCGAGGGCACCCGCATGAAGTCGAACCACTGCAAGGTTTCGCACAAGATCCTGGGTAAGCCCATGGTTCAGTGGATCGTCGACGCCACCATCAAGGCCGGCTGCAGCCGCGTCGTTGTCGTCATCGGCAGCCACGCCGACGAGATGCGCGCCCTCATCGACGGCGCCTATGCCAACAGCGCTACCAAGGTCGAGTGCGTCGAGCAGACCGAGCGCCTGGGCACCGGCCACGCCGTGAAGGTCGCGCTCGAGGCCTGCGGCATCGCGCAAGGCCCCGTCGTGGTGCTCAACGGCGACCTGCCGCTCATCACCGCCGACACCGTCGCCAAGTTCGCGCAAACCGTCGCCACCGGCGAGCTCGCCTGCACCGTCATGACCATGACCCCGCCCGACCCCTTCGGCTACGGCCGCATCAAGCTGGGCGCCGATGGTCAGATCGAGCGTATCATCGAGCAGAAGGACTGCACGCCCGAGCAGGCCGCCACGCTGCTCGAGTGCAACGCCGGCTGCTACGCCTTTGACGGCGCGCAGCTCGCCGCCCACATTAACGAGATCGGCAACGACAACGCGCAGTCCGAGTACTACCTGCCCGACATGCTCGAAATCCTCAAGGGTCACGGCCAGGCGGTCTCCATCTTCCACTGCGATGACTACCGCGACGGCCTGGGCGTCAACAGCCGCATTCAGCTCGCGCAGCTCACCGCCATCGCGCGCGACCGCATCAACGAGCACTGGATGGCCGAGGGCGTCACGTTCATCGATCCCACGCAGGCCTGGATCGGCCCCGACGCCGTTATCGGCCGCGACACCGTCGTGTGGCCGCAGACGCATCTGATCGGCCACGTCACCGTGGGCGAGGAATGCCAGCTCGGCCCCAACAGTCGCCTCACCGACACCACCGTCGGCAGCGGCTGCACCATCGATGAGACCATCGCCATCGAGGCCGTCATCGAGAACGGCGTCGACTGCGGCCCGCGCGCCTACCTGCGCCCGGGCACCCACATGCTCGACGGCTCCAAGGCCGGCACGCACGTGGAGATTAAGAAGTCCACGATCGGCGAGGGCTCCAAGGTGCCCCACCTGTCCTACATCGGCGACACCACCATGGGCTCCGGCGTCAACGTGGGCGCGGGCTCCATCACCTGCAACTACGACGGCGTCCACAAGCACAAGACCGTCATCGGCAAGGATGCCTTCATCGGTTCCGACACCATGATGGTCGCGCCCGCCCAGATTGGCGACGGTGCACTCGTGGCCGCCGGCTCCGTCATCACCGAGCCGGTCCCGGCTGACGCACTCGGTCTGGGCCGCGCCCGTCAGGTAAATATCGAGGGCTGGGCCGCCGATTATCGCCGCCGTCTGCACGAGGACGACGAGGTATAACGTTTTACCAAGCACAAAAGGAGCTGTTCCCATGGGGACGGCTCCTTTTTCTATCGTGACCTGCGCGACCGGATGAGTGGTCGGTTCGTGTCCGTTGACGGTAAAGACGTTATCAAGGCTCGATAAACCCCGTCGCGCGGTTACAATGCAACAAGGCATCTATATGGCATTCGATATAAAGGAGAAGGGTAATGCCGATTAATGATCCCGAGAAGTCGGAGAATATGCGCAAGTCCATCCGCGTGTATTCCGGTTCCTCCAACCGTCCCCTCGCTCAGAAGATTGCTGAGTACCTTGGGGTCGAGCTTTCGGGCCTTACGCTAAAGCAGTTCGCCAATGGTGAGATTTACGCCCGCTACGACGAGACCGTCCGCGGCGCCGACGTCTTCCTGATTCAGTCCGTGGCCGGCGGCAACGTCAACGACATGCTCATGGAGCTGCTCATCGCCACCGACGCTGCCAAGCGCGCATCCGCCCGCTCCATCACCGCCGTTATCACCCACTACGGCTATGCCCGCCAGGACCGCAAGGCCGGCCCGCGCGAGCCCATCACCGCCCGCCTCGTCGCCAACCTGCTCGAGCGCGCCGGCGTCAACCGCATCATCACCCTCGACCTGCACCAGGGCCAGATCCAGGGCTTCTTCGATATCCCGGTTAACCACCTGTCCGCACTGCCGCTGTTTGGCCAGTACTACAACGACATGCACTTCGACACCGACAACCTGGTTGTCGTCTCCCCCGATGTGGGCCGCGCCAAGGCCGCCAAGAAGCTGTCCGACATGCTCGGCTGCGACCTGGCCATCGCCCACAAGGGCCGTCCGCGCCACAACGCCGCCGAGGTCATGGGCATCATCGGTGACATCAAGGGCAAGACCTGCATCATCAACGACGATATGATCGACACCGCTGGCACCCTGTGCGCCAACGTCAAGGAGCTCAAGGCCATGGGCGCCGGCGACATCTACGTGTGCGCCACCCACGGCATCTTCTCCGGTCCGGCCATCGAGCGCCTGAACGATGCCCCCATCGTCGAGTGCGTCGTCACCGATGCCATCCCCGTCGAGGTCGGCGGCAAGATTAAGACCATCTCGGTCGCCGAGGAGTTCGCTCAGGCCATCTCCGCCGTTTACCACGAGGAGCCCGTCTCTACGCTCGTCGGCGGCGACTTCGCGCTGTAATCGCATCGTCCTTGCAACCCGGCGCATCGCCGTCGGAACAGAAGAAACCCCCGCGCTCCCCCTTGCTTCGCAAAGGTCGCGCGGGGGTTTCTTCTGTTCCGACGGCTTGCTCTGCCGCGGCCGTGCTTTTGTCTGGTGGGATTTCGCTGAAGCAAAGCCTCGCCTTCGGCGGGCGTGGTAGCCTTTGTCGTTGATTAAACTTTTATGTGTAACGAAGGGACAAATATGGCAGCTGCACAGCCGCTTAAGATTCGCATGGTTGCCGGACTTGGCAACCCTGGCGATGAATATGCCGAGACCCGCCACAACGCTGGCTTCAAAGCGATCGACGAGTTGGCCCGTCAGGCCGGTGTCACGTACTGGAAAAACCAGGCAGGCGCCGAGGTCGCGCTCATCAACATCAACGATCCCGAGGAAGAGGGTGGCAAGCGCCAGATTGTGCTGGTCAAGCCGCAGTCGTACATGAACACCTCGGGCGGCCCCATCTCCAAGCTCTGCCGCGAGTACAAAATCAAGGCCGAGGAGCTGCTCGTGATCCACGATGAGCTCGACATTCCCGCCGGCGACGTACGCGTCAAGGTAGGCGGCGGCCACGCCGGCCACAATGGCCTGCGCTCCATCATCGACAAGATGGGCAGTCGCGACTTTAGTCGCATCCGCACCGGCATCGGCAATCCTCCCGGCAAGATGGCTGTCGCCGACTACGTGCTCAAGCAGCTGCGCGCCCGCGAGGCCGATGACTTCCAGGACACCTGCGCCCGCGCCGCAGATGCCGCCGGTCTGGCAATCGTGCACGGCGTGATCTATGCCCGCGACCACGTCAACGGCGCCGCCTCCGCCAACGGCAAGCACTAAAACCTATCATTAGGGACAAGTTTATTTTGGCAGGTTTTATCTGCGGAAACGCCGCGGTAGCCGCACCGTAATAAACCCTGTGCCGCCATACATATGCAGCGCTCCAAAAGGGGCCGGCCTCATCGATGCGCGAGGCCGGCCCCTTTGCTGTTTTACCTGATAAAACCCACCAAAATATACTCGCCTCTTTGCGCTAGGTCACTTTTCCCGCCTGCCAAAGATACACGTAAGCGACATGTCCATGAGGGTATAATTTGCACCGTATGTTTGCACAACGCCTGTGCGCGTACGGTTTTATTCGGGCTACCGTCCATTTCCGTGGAGGCACGGTTCGGTCGCCCTAACAAGAGAGGGGTTCTATGTATAAGATCCTGGAGAAGACGCAGTTCTCGGAGAAGGTGTTCAAGTTCCGCATCGAGGCGCCCGCAATCGCCAAGCATGCGCACGCTGGACAGTTCCTCATGGTTCGCGCCAACGAGACGGGCGAGCGCGTCCCGTTTACCCTGGCCGGCTGGAACGGTGACGAGGGCTGGGTCGAGTTCATCTTCATGGTGATCGGCAAGACCACCGAGATGCTGTCCACATACGAGGCCGGCGAGTCGCTGCGCGACGTCGTGGGCCCGCTGGGCGTTCCTACTGAGATGGCCGAGGGCCCCTGCGCCGTCATTGGCGGCGGCGTCGGCCTGGCAATTGCCTTCCCGGTCGCCAAGCACCTGGTCGAGACCGGCCACGAGGTGCACGCCATCATGGGCGCCCGCACCAAGGACCTCCTGCTCATGGAGGACCAGTTCCGCGAGCTCCTCGACGAGGACCACATCCACATCACCACTGACGACGGCTCCTACGGCGAGCAGGGCGTTGTCACCGCTCCGCTGGAGCGCCTGCTGCAGGACAAGGCCGTGAGCCAGGTCTTCTGCGTCGGCCCCGTTCCGATGATGAAGTTCTCGACCCTCACCGCCCAGAAGTACGACACCCCCATCACCGCGTCGCTCAACCCCATCATGGTTGACGGCACCGGCATGTGCGGCTGCTGCCGCGTCGAGGTGGGCGGCGTGACCAAGTTCGCTTGCGTCGACGGCCCCGACTTCGATGCCACCCTGGTCGACTGGGATGACCTTCGTGCCCGCCAGGCCGCTTACCGTTCCGAAGAGGGCGAGTCCCTCAAGGCCTATGAGGAAAAGAGCTGCGCATGCCACTAGTTAACGGTCGTTTCGTTGCCGATATGAAGTCGCCCCGCACCCCCGATAACGAGGAGCCGGCTGCCGAGCGCGCCTGCGACTTCCGCCCCGTCGACAAGGGCTTTACCGAGGAGATGGCGCTGGCCGAGGCCGAGCGCTGCCTCAACTGCAAGAAGCCGTTCTGTGTTGAGGGCTGCCCCGTCAACATCAACATCCCCCGCTTTATCGAGCAGATCCGTGCGAAGGACTTTGGCGGCGCCCTCGATACTATCCGCGAGGACTCCATGCTTCCCGCTATCTGCGGCCGCGTCTGCCCGCAGGAGAACCAGTGCGAGGGCAAGTGCATCCGTGGTAAGAAGTCCGAGCCCGTGGCCATCGGTCAGCTCGAGCGCTTCCTGGGTGACCGCCCCGAGCTCGCCTCCACGCCCAAGATGGCCCCCAAGAACGGCAAGAAGGTCGCCGTCGTCGGCTCCGGCCCGTCCGGCATCACCTGCGCCGGCGAGCTCGCCCGCAACGGCTTTGACGTTACCGTTTTTGAGGCCTTCTTCACCGGCGGCGGCGTGCTGGTCTACGGCATCCCCGAGTTCCGTCTGCCCAAGGCAGTCGTCAAGCGCGAGATTGACGGCCTGGAGGACATGGGCGTCAAGTTTGAGTACAACTCCGTCGTGGGCAACATGGCCACGGCCGAGGAGCTGTTCGAGCAGGGCTTCGACGCCATCTACGTGGCGACCGGCGCTGGCCTGCCCAAGTTCCTCAACGTCCCCGGCGAGAACCTGCCCAACGTCTTCTTCGCGAACGAGTACCTCACCCGCGTAAACTTGATGAAGGCCAACAAGTTCCCCGAGTACGACACCCCCACCAAGCACGGCAAGAACGTCGTTGTCTTTGGTGGCGGCAACGTGGCCATGGACGCCGTCCGTACTGCCAAGCGCCTGGGCGCCGAGCATGCCATCATCGCCTACCGTCGTACCGAGGACGAGATGCCCTGCCGTCGCGCCGAGCTGCACCATGCCAAGGCCGAGGGCGTCGAGGTTCTGCCGCTCGTTTCCCCGCTCGAGTTTGTCGCTGGCGAGGACGGCTCCGTGTGCGCCGTCAAGGTCCAGAAGATGGAGCTTGGCGAGCCCGACGAGTCCGGCCGTCGTCGCCCGGTGCCCATCGAGGGCGCCATCGAGGAGATTCCCTGCGACGTCGCGATCTCGGCTATCGGTACCAACGCCAACCCCTTCGCAAAGAAAATCGGCGGCAAGATGGAGCTCAACAAGTGGGGCTACATCGTCGCCGACGAGGAGACCGGCCAGACCACCGATCCCCGCATCTGGGCCGGCGGCGACATCGTCACCGGTGCCGCTACGGTCATTCTGGCGATGGGCGCCGGCAAGAAGGCCGCCGCTTCCATCACCAAGAGCCTGCTGGGCGAGTAATCACCCTCAACGCTAGCCACCAAACGGCAAAGTCCCCGTCGAGCACACGCCCGGCGGGGACTTTTTCTATACCGGTCGCCTTACCACCGCAAAGGTGCCTGTCCCCTTTGCGGTGGTTTTAATCGGCTAGCCTTCGAACTGCGCCACCTTGTAGCGGTAGGCTGCGGCGATGACGTCCTTGCAGCCCTCGCGTCCCAACTTGGCGCGGTTGACGACGATGTCTTTACCGCTCGTCATCTTCCACTTGCCGGCGCTATAGCGCTTATAGAACGCCTCGCGCGCCTTCTGCTGCTGCTTGACCAGCTTGGCGCCCTTCTTTTTGTTAAGGCCGCGCTTCTTGCGCACGATCTCGACGCGGTCCTCAAAGGGAGCGGTCACCAACACGGCAATGTGGTTGGGGTTGTTGCGCAGCAGATAATCGGACAGGCGGCCTTCGATAATGCAGCTCTCGGTCTCGCCCAGATCCAAAATCACCTGGCTCATCTTTTGGAACAACTTGTCCGAGTACGAACGCGCGTCATAGCGGTCAGGCAGAAACGCCATGTTCTCCACGGCCAGGCGCTCGTCGTAGGCAGCCATCTTGTCGAGCGACTCACCCGCACGCAGCGACGCGCGCACCAGCAGCTCGTTGTCATACAGCGGAATCCCCAGCTCATTGGCGAGGATACGGCCAATCTCGTGGCCCTCGGCGCCAAAGTCGCGCGCGATGGTAATGACCACGGGACTCTTCTTGTTCTCCAGATCGCTCATCGCGATTCCTTTCTAACAAATGAGAAAATACTGTATATCGCCTTTTTCCGCGATAACGTACCTGGGTTTTCCTGGTGCCCAAGATTGGCCTGAAAGAGGAGCGACGCGTACTTTGGTACGCGAGCGACGGTTTGAAGGCCAAGGTTGGGTGCCAGGGAAAGCCAGGCTATGCGGCCACCATTCGCCTCTGATACGCTCTCACCAGCAACGAGATACCAAAGTTGAGCACAAAGTACATCGCAAACACCAGGCCGTAGAGCATAAGCACCTGCGACAGGTCGATCGCGTGGGCCATCACGACGTTTGCCGTGTACATGAGCTCGGCCACGTTAATGCCCGAAAGATACGAGCTGTCCTTAATGACGGTCGTGCACTGGCTAAACAGCGCCGGAATGATTGTTTTAAACGTCTGCGGCAGAATGATGTAGCGCATAGTGGCAAAGAAGCCGAAGCCCTGGCTCTGCGCTGCCTCAAACTGGCCGCGCGGAATCGAGTTGAGGCCGCCGCGCACAATCTCGGCCATAACAGCGCTGGTAAATAGCGTAAAGGCGATGGTCGAAATCACAATGTCCAAACCCTGCACCGTAAAGTAGATAAACAGGATCCACAGCAGGTTTGGCGTGCAACGGAACAGCTCGATATAGGCGCTCACCAAAATACGGAACGGGCGGGGCGCATAGCTTTTGACGAGCGCCAGCACCGTGCCAAAGATGAGCGAGAAAAAGATCGACAGCGCCGAGATCTCGATGGTCTTAACAAAGCCGCCCCAAATGTAGAGCAGGTTGGTCGCGTTGAAGATTTCCATGCGCTAGGCCTCCTCTACGTTGTCGAGCCCCAGCTCGGCCAGGCTCACGCCGCGCGGACGCTCCTTGGAACGGCGCTCGAGCCACTGCACCAGCATGGCGAGCGGAAAGCAGATGATGAAGTACATAAGGCAGCAGACGATGTATCCCTGCAGGTAACCGTACAGACTCACAAAGTTGTCGGAACGATACATAAGGTCGCCGCCGGCCACGAGCGCCAACACCGACGTGTTCTTGACCAGGTTGAGTGCCTGGTTGCACAGCGGCGGCAGAATGATCTTGAACGTCTGAGGCAGTACGATGTACCAGTAGGCCTGCGCACGGGTGAAGCCCTGGCTCTGGGCCGCCTCCATCTGGCCGCGCGGAACTGCCTCGATACCAGTGCGGATGACCTCCGAAATGTAGGCCGCGTGATACAGGCCCACACCCAAGAAGCCCAGCACGAACGGAGCGATGCGCACCGGCTGGTCGGCGCCGGTTATAGCCTGCAAAAACTGCGGACCGGCCATGTACATAAAGAGCACCTGCACGGGCAACGGGGTGTTCTGGTAAAACTCCACGTACACGCGGCTTATGGCGCGCAGCACGCGCGAGCGAGTGGTGGAGAACACGCCCAGCAGCGTGCCCAGCACCAGCGACAACAGCAGACCGGCAACGACCACCTGCAGTGTCACGCCAAAGCCCTCCCAGAAGGGCCCCATGTTTTGAAATGTCGTCGACCAACGGTCGGCGTCAAATAATCCTTCGAGCATTTGATTCCTTCCTTGGACGATGCGCCTATACAAGACCCCAGGTCTTGACCTCTTGGTCGAGCCAGCCGTCGGCCAAGCGATCGCAAATCACCTGATCGACCACGGCCGAAAGGTCGCAGCCCTTCTTGGTCGCCACGCCGTAGCCCTGCTCGCCAAACTTAACCTCGGGCTGCAGCAGCTCAACGGTCTCGTTCATGTAACCGGCCAGCGTGGAGCGGTCCATGGCAAAGACGTCGATATTGCCGGCGTCGAGCGAACTCTTGATGATGGGGTAGCCGCTAAAGGCCCTAAACTCGGGCTTGCAGCTAAAGCCGTTGTCCTTGATCATCTGCTCGATCAGGCCCTGCGTGGTAGCACCCTGGCTCACGCCGATGACCTTGCCGTCCAGGTCCTCAATCGAGGTAAAGCCCGAACGCTTCTTGACCATGAGTCCCACGTAGTCGGTGCGGTACGGCGTCGAGAAATCCCAGCTCTTCTTGCGCTCGTCGGTGATGGTGTAGGTCGCCGCGACTACGTCAAGTTGGCCGTTATCGATCAGCGGGCCGCGTGTCTTGGGCGTTACATCGGTAAACTCGACAAGCTCCTGGGCACGGGCCTCCTTGTAGCTCACGCCAAAGACGGCAGCGGCGATCTGGTAGCACAAATCGACTTCCATGCCCTCAAAGCGGCCCTTGGCGGTGTCGTAATAGCCATAGCCGGGAACGTCCTTCTTAACGCCGGCATTCAGATGGCCACGCGACTTGATGGCCGCAAGCTTGGACCCCTTGTCGGAACCCTCGCCGCTGGTGGAGTTGCCGCAACCGGTAAGCGCGGACCCCGTCAGCGCAAGCATACCGGCGCCCGCCAGCTTCAAAAAGTGACGGCGCGACACGGCCGCCCTCGTCATATCCGTCATGTCCATCACCGCGCCTAGTGCAGAATCTTGGACAGGAACTCGCGGCAGCGCGGGTTCTCGGGGTTATCGAAGAAGTGCTCGGGCGTGCCCTCCTCCAGGATGCGGCCGTCCTCCATGAAGATGACGCGGTCGGCCACCTGGCGCGCAAAGCCCATCTCATGCGTCACGCAGATCATGGTGATGTCCTCCTGTGCGAGCTCAATCATAACGTCCAGAACCTCCTGGACCATCTCGGGGTCGAGCGCCGAAGTCGGTTCGTCAAACAGGATGATGGGCTGCTTGGTGCACAGGGCACGGGCGATGGCGATGCGCTGCTGCTGACCGCCCGAGAGATTCTGCGGATACTCGCCGGCCTTATGCGCCATGCCAACGCGCTTGAGCGCGGCGATGGCGATCTCGGTCGCTTCCTCCTTGCTCTTCTTTTGCAGCTTGATGGGCGCGAGCGTCAGGTTGCCCAGCACCGTCATGTTGGGATACAGGTTGAACTGCTGAAACACCATGGAGCTATACTTGCGAGCCATCTCCAGGTGATTCTTTTTGGTGAGCGGCGTACCGTCGATGACGACCTCGCCCGACGTGGGCTCCTCCAGATAATCGACGCAACGGATGAGCGTCGACTTACCCGAGCCGGAAGGCCCGATCATTACGAGCTTCTCGCCGCGCTTGACGGTGAGATTGATATCTTTGAGCACATGCAGGTCGCCAAAGTACTTGTTGAGATGCTTGATCTCGATCATGTCTGCCATGAATGTCCCTTCCCTGCGTTTACACGAGTTGAACTATTGTACGGAAAGAACCGCGTTTCCGCAGCCCACACTACATTCCCGTAAAGAACCCGCAACCTTTAACCCACTCATTGGGGACAGACTTAAATGAGCACCTACTCATTGGGTACTCATTTAAGTCTGTCCCCAATGAGCACCGCCCAGCAAAAAAGGGGCGCGACCGCAATGGTCATGCCCCCTCCAACCGCCCTTGTTGAGCATAAGTCAGCGAAAACCCGTACACGCGAGCAAGGTGACGTGAAATGAAAGGGTGCAGACCTTATGGTCGTGCCCTTGAAATTGAACGTCAGATTGCCGCGTGTACGGGTTTGCAGCGTCGAGCCGTTACGCGGTTTGGTAAAACCGCGTAACAAATTACGCGAGCTTTACGCCGACGATCTTTGCTGCGGCCGGCTTATCGAAGTTGCCGCCGGTGACCTTGCCGAGTGCTCCCATGACCTGGCCCATCTGCTTTTTGGACGTGGCGCCCAGTTCGGCGATGACCTGCTCGATCAGAGCCTCGAGCTCCTCGCCCGAAACCTGCGCGGGCAGCAGGCTCTCCAGAATCTTGACCTGCTCGGTCAGGTTGTCGGTACGGTCCTGGTCGGTACCGGCCTTAATGGACATCTCCAGCGTCTCGCTCGTCTGCTTAATCAGACGCTTGATCATGCTGTTGACGTCTTCCTCGGTCACGTCGCGGCGCTCGTTGACCTCGATATTCTTCACCTCGGCCTTGATCTGGCGAATGATGGACAGGCGAACCTTATCCTTGGCCTTCATGGCGGCGATCATTTCCTGCTGCAGCTCTTCGTTGGTCATCTGCAAATCCTCCTCAATAGCGTGGGCGGCACTCACGCGGGCACCGCCCCATGATTACTCAGATTACTCAGTCGTCGACGAATCGTCGGTCGAGCTCTTGGTGACGCCCTTCAGACTCACGTTATAGGGCACGTCCTTGGGCATGGGGTTGACGGTGATGTCGGCGTCCTTCTTGTACTGCTCCAGCCACTCACTGTATGCAGTACTGGCCGCCTGCGTCTTCACCACGTTGGAAACATACTTCTTGATGTCCTTGGGCACCTGCTTAATGTCATCGACCTGGTTATCGACATGGAAGTAGTCGGTGCACTTGATGATGTGGTAACCATAGGTCGACTCGACGACGTCACTCACATCGCCCTTGTTGAGCCCCTCGAGCGCCGCCTGATAGCTGTCGACGAAGGTGGTGAGCTTGTCCCAGCCCACATCGCCCTTCTTATCCTTGGAGCCGGTGTCGTCGGAATACTGCTCCACGGCATCCTCAAAGCTCAGCTCGCCGGAGTTGATCTTATCCAGGCACTCCTGCGTCTTGGCCTTGGCAGCGGCCTTGTCCTCGTCAGATGCGTCGGAATCGACCTTGATCAGGATGTTCGACGAGCGGCGGGCGTCGTTGTAGTTAGACAGGTTCTCGTTGATGTAATCGACGATCTCGCTGTCCTTGGGCTTGCTGGTGGGCGCCACGGCATCCTTAAGCTTTTGCTGTGCCAGGCTCTCCTTGAGCGAGTCCTTGTAGGTGTCCTCGGTATAGCCGTAGGTCTTAAAGGTCTTCTTAAAGGTCTTGGCACCGCCCGCGCTCTTGCACGCGTCCTTCCATGCCTTCTCGACTTCCTCGTCCGACACCGTCACGCCGTTTTCCTTCTGCGCCTGCTGAAGCAGAATCTGCTGCGTGTAGGAATCGATGAGCTGCTTGCGGTACTTCTTGGGCGTCAGATCGTTGTCGACCAGATACTGCGCCCAGTCCTTGTCCTTGGTGTAGCCATAGGACGTGCGCATGCTCATGATCTGCTTGGTCACGGTGTCCTCGGTGAGGTTGGTGCCGTTGATGGTGGCAGCCACGCCACCAGTGAGCTTATAGCCCGAGCTGGCGCTTTCGGTCTGCGACATCAGGCCGGAGCACGCCATGGCCGAGACGGAAAGCAGCATTGCCAGCACGCCGATAACCACTAGGACGATTTTGACGGTCTTAGACACGTACGTCTTGCGCTGCTTCTTACGAGAGCTGGAGGCAGCGCGAGCCTGTTGCTCGGGCGTCGGCGCGGCCTCGGGGTTCTTTTTCTTGTTTGCCATAGTTGGCCTTTCGCATCACGAATCGAACAAACGCCATTGTGTCACAACGCGGCCCCCGCGACACACCTGGTGCATGGGGGACAGGTTAATCTGCACCATTTTGGTGCAAAGGGGGCTGTTCTGGCTGTTGGCAATTAGGGACATTCCTTTTCTGCCGGCAGTTAGGGATAGCCCCAAGTGCCGGCCCTAAAAGTGACGGCGGATGGCATCGACCATGCCTTGGCACGTGGTCTGGCCGAGCACGTCAGCTGCGGCGTCGGCATCCATAAAGATATTCATAAGCGCTTGCAGGGCCTCGACCTGGCCGCCCGGCTCGGCAATGCCCAGATTGATAATAATCTGCGCGGGCACGGGGGCGCCCATGCCCGCCATAGCATTGAACGTGACGGGCGCGGCGGGCTTTACCACCGCGATATAGGGCTTAGCCACAAACCCCGGGTCGGTGTGTGGGATAGCGATGTTGGCCGCCGGCATGGCAAGGCCCGTGGGATAGGCGTCCTCGCGTGCGCGAACGGCGTCAAGCCAACCGGACGAAATGTAGCCACGCGGTGCAAGCTCACCCTCGAGCCGCGCAAACACCTCATCCGGCGTCGCGCACTCCCAATCAAAAAACACCAGCTCAGGCGAGAATAGCATCTCGGCGTTATCCGCCATACTGTCCTCCAAAGTTGCACGAGGTTCACAATGCCCCATATGATAACGAAACGAGGCAGGCAAGGTTAGTCGAGGATTCCAATCATATCGAGTGCGCGGGCAGGCGTCAGGCAAACTTCGGGCATCGCCTCCAGCATGCGGCGGTCACTCGTGACCACGTAGTCAACATCTGCCGTCTCGCCCGAAGCGATGATGAGGTTGTCTTCAAGATCCGGCATGTGTTTGCCAAGCATGCGCGCCATCTCGCACTCTGCCAACGAAAGCGGAGAGGCAGTTGCCACCTGCATCATGTGCTCAATGCAGGCCCATGACGCCGAGGCAAACGACACGTTAATCCCATTCACATTCCGCCGGGCTAGTCGCCGAGGCAAAATATAGAACACGTCCTTTGCCGTCGTTGGCGCATACACAAGGTCGATCTTTCCTGCCTCGGCCAGTTCAACCAATCTCTTCGCTTCGTCGAACGCCCCCTCTTGCAGGTAATAATCGAGCCAAACGTTCGTATCTACCAAAAGATGCTTTGCCTCAATCATCGGCAATTCGCCTCGATGTCGGCAATCATCGCGTCATACATATCATCTCGTACGGCATCCCAGTCTTCCGCAGATGATCCAGCTGGCGCAAAATCCGAAGCACTGAGCCCCAACGAAGAAAAAGCTAGGCCACACCCCTGCTCGGCCAGACTCTCCGCACGGGGCGCCTCGCGCTTATCCGCCACCATAAATCCCGGCAACGTTTGATGCTCGACGAGATAGGCCCAAAGCGCACGAATGGCATCGCTCGACCCCAATCCATTGCGAGTTAGGACTGCATCGCCACCAGCTTTGAGCATAGGGTCGATTCGCGTGTTGAGCTGCACCGTTGCTGTACCCATAGCGGCTCCTCTCTACTTGCTAGCAGTATAGCAGACCTAAAAGGCCACGCAAAAAGGCCCGCCCACACGCAGACGAGGCCCTATCGGATTTCTTGGGATGGAAATGACGCCCGTCACGTTATCCAGAGTCCAAAAACAAAGAGGTAATAAAGCTGATTGGGGCACATGTGATTCCATATGCCCCAATCAGCTTTTTGATAGTTTACGTTGTAAGGAAAACCGAGCGAATCCTTTTACGTACGATGGCGCGGCGCATCAATTGCGACCTTGCCGCTCTCCAGCACGTGGACGCGGCCGTCGGCGAGCATCTGCACGACCTCGGGATACAGCACGTGCTCAATCGCATGGATGTGCTCCTCGAGCGTATCGACGTCCCAGCCTTCCTCAACGGCCAGCGCGCGCTGGGCGATGATGGGACCGTTGTCGTAGATCTCGTTGGCAAAATGCACGGTCACGCCAGTTACCTTGACGCCGCGCGCAAAGGCGTCGTCAATCGCATGCGCACCGGTAAAGCTCGGCAGCAGCGCCGGATGCAAGTTGACCACGCGGTTGGGAAACGCCGCCAGCAGAGGCGTGTGCACCATGCGCATGTAGCCGGCCATGACCACATACTCGCAGCCGCGCTCGAGAAGCTCGTGCGCGATGATCTCGTCGGCGGCAATAGGGTCGGCATAGACATCCTTGGACAGCGTGAGCGTCTGGATGCCCGCGCGCTCAGCGCGCTGCAAACCCTTAGCCGAAGGACGGCTCGACACCACAAGTTCAATCGAAACGTTGAGCTTGCCGGCGGCGATCAGATCGATCAGCGCTTGCAGGTTGGTACCCGAACCGCTGATGAGCACACCGATCTTGAGCGGCTCGGCCGTATCGGTGCCGGTCGGACGGGTGTAGGGCACAAAGCCCAGGCTCTCGGCAGCAGCCATCTGCTCGTTAGCGCTCATCGGAGTACACGACCTTACCGGAGCCCTCGACGCACTCGCCCACGCGGAACGGCTTCTCGCCCAGCGCGACCAGGGCCTCGGTCACCGCGGCCTCGTCCTCGGGAGCGACGATCAGGCACAGGCCGACGCCCATGTTGAAGGTCTTGCATGCCTCGTTGGGCGCGAGCTCGGCCTGGCGCGACACGTAGGTGATGACGGGAGGAACGTCCCAGCCCATCTCGGCACCGTTGCGGGTGACCACGGCGTCGACGTCGTCGGCGAGCGCGCGGTTGAGGTTCTCGGTAATACCGCCGCCAGTGATGTGGGCAATGGCGTGCACCGGAGCGCCGCCGCGCAGCAGCTCCAGAATCGGCTTGACGTAGATGCGCGTGGGAGCCAGCAGGGCGTCTGCCAGCGATGCGCCGCCGAGCTCCTCGAGCGGACGGCTCAGCTCCTCCGCCTTAGCGGCGGCCTCGGGCGTGCCCGGCTTAATACCGTCGACGCCAAAGACCTTACGCACGAGCGAGTAGCCGTTGGAGTGCACGCCGGTGGAAGGCAGGCCCAGGATCACATCGCCCGGGCGGACGTTTGCGGGGTCGAGCATCTTGGGACGGTCGACGACGCCCACGGTAAAGCCGGCAAGGTCGTAGTCGGCAGGAGCCATGACGCCGGGGTGCTCGGCCATCTCGCCGCCCACGAGCGCGCAGCCCGCGAGCTTACAGCCGTCGGCCACACCCTTGATGATCTTTGCCATGTGCTCGGCCTCAATGTGGCCGATGGCAACGTAGTCCAGGAAGAACAGCGGCTCGGCGCCCGAAGCCAAAATGTCGTTAACGCACATGGCGACCAGGTCCTGACCCACCGTCTCGTGACGGTCCATGATCTGGGCGAGCACGAGCTTGGTGCCCACGCCGTCGGTACCGCTGATCAGGATCGGGTCTTCCATATCCTTAAGCGCGGCGGCCGAGAACAGGCCACCAAAGCCACCAATGCCGCCGATAACCTCGGGACGGTTGGTGTCCTTAACCATTTGCTTAATAGCGTCGACGGCGCGGCCGCCCTCAGCGGTATCGACGCCGGCATCCTCATACGTCACATGCTTGCTGTCGCTCATCTGAGCCTTCCTCTCCCACTACCGTCCGCCGCCCGGGCGCCAAACGGTGCTCATAGTTGCGTTCATTTCGGCGCGCGCCATAACAACGCGCGCCGTCATATCAACAAAACAGCAGGTAAAACCTACCAAAATAAACCTGTCCCTTTTTGGCAGGTTTTAGGCCTCGCCGTGTTCCTCTTCCCAGCTGCGGTCGTCGTATTTCTCGACCACGGCGTCGTCGTCAAAGTGCAGTGGCTTGTCCAGGTTGCGGGGCTTAAAGCCCTCCATGAACTTGTCGCGGCCAAAACTCTCGGGAATCGCCACGGGGTAGCGGCCGGTAAAGCACGCATCGCAGTAACCGCCCTTGGGCATGACCTTAAGCAGGCCCTCGACCGAAAGGAAGGCCAGCGAATCGGCGCCGATATACTCACAAATCTCATCGACGGTCTTGTTGGCGCTGATGAGCTGCGACTGCACGTCGGTATCGATACCGTAGAAGCACGGCCAGATGACCTCGGGCGAGTTGATGCGGATGTGAATCTCCTTGGCGCCGGCATTGCGCAGCATCTTGACGAGCTGCACCATGGTGGTGCCGCGTACGATGGAGTCGTCGATCACGACCAGGCGCTTGCCCTCGATGTTGTCACGCAGCGGGTTGAGCTTCATGCGCACGCCCATGGCGCGCAGCTCCTGCGTGGGCTCGATAAACGTACGGCCCACATAGCGATTCTTGATGAGGCCCTCGCCAAAGGGAATGCCGCTCTCGTGCGAATAGCCCTCCGCGGGCGGCAGACCGGAGTCGGGCACGCCGATGACCAGATCGGCCTCGACGGGCTCTTCGTGTGCCAGCTGACGACCCATGTCGTAACGGCAGGCGTAGACGCTCTTGCCGTTCATGATGGAGTCGGGGCGGGCAAAGTAGACCTGCTCAAAGATGCAGTTGGCGGACTCTTCGGCTGCGGGCACGCCCTGCTCGGACACCAGGCCCTCGGCGCTGATGCGCAAGATCTCGCCGGGGCGGACATCACGGACATACTCGGCACCCACGATATCGAGTGCGCACGTCTCGGAAGCAACGACCCAGCCGCCGGCGCGCGTGACATGGACGGCGGAGTCGACCGTCGAGGCACCGTCTTGCGAGGGCAGCTGCGAAACAGAAGCGGCGTCGGCCTGGTCCAAACCCTCGTCCACGAGCTTGCCCAGCACCAGCGGACGAATGCCGTGCGGGTCGCGGAAGGCGTAGAGTGCCTGCTCGTTGATGAGTGTCATGGCGTAGCCGCCGCGCACGAGCTCCATGGTCTTGCGAATGCCCTCGCGCAGGTGGCCCGTACGCTGGGTGAAGTAGCCGATAAGCTTGGTCGCGACCTCGGAATCCGAATTGGAAAGGAACGGCACGCCCAGCTCGATCAGCTGACGGCGCAGCTCGTCGGTGTTGACCAGAGTGCCGTTGTGAGCAAGCGCGATGATGACGCTGTTGATGGTAGAAAGATGCGGCTGCGAGGCTTCCCAACTCTTGGCGCCGGCAGTGCCATAGCGCACGTGGCCCACGGCCAGCTGGCCGGAGAGCGTCGACAGGTCAGCGTTGGAGAACACGCGATCGAGCAGTCCCAGGTCTTTACGAACCATAACCGTGCCGCCATCGCCCACGGCGATTCCCGCCGATTCCTGGCCGCGATGCTGCAACGCGCGCAGACCAAAGTACGTCAGTCGAGCCACATCGCGATCGGGTGCCCACACACCAAAGATGCCACATTCCTCATGCAGCTGGTCGGAGTCCGGATCATACGTCGACATGGTCGTCACCTGTCCCGCGGCACGCTCGGCCGCGCGGATGGTTTCTTGAGACATGGCATCCCCTCAGAGCCTCGTTATTTGGCGTTACCCGCCCTATTATACGCACGGCAAGACAAGCACTCCCGCGCATGAGCAGCGCTTTTTAAAAGCCCACCGAGCTTATAATCCGTTTTGCGGCCAAACATTTTATTGGGCAACCCATGCTCGAGGCCGACGATCCCACGTACTTCCGTCGCGGCGCATCTCGCCCACCATTAGGGCTTACATTGCTGCAATTGGGACGTTCGTCCTGTCTTTTAGCAGGTCGGCGGCGTATCCTGTAACCTAGGACAAAACGAGAAAGGTTCTGTATGGATCGAAACGAGCTCGACCCCAGCGTCCCCAGCGCCACGGAGGTCAAGAAGATCCCCCTCATCATTAAGGTGTACGCCGCCCTGTGCATCCTGTCCGGCGTGGGCACGCTCCCGTCGGTCGCCGCCTTTATGTGGCAGGTCATCACCGCGCTCATCAACGGCAACGCCGCCACCAAGCTCGGCGACAACACGCTCGTCGCGGTCGGCCTTATCGTCGCCGGCATCATGCTTTCGGCGGCGAGCGCGGTCATCTTAATCATCTTCGGCCTGGACCTTATCAAGAACCAGCGCCGCAACGCCGCGCGCCTGTCCTATATCCTTATCGCATTTACTGTCGTTGAGCTTTTGGTCGACGTGATGCTCCAGGGTATCGGGCCGTTCTTGCTGCGCCCCGCCATCCAGCTCGGCATCCTCATCGCGCTTTCGGCCACCGTTGACCCCACGCTTCGTCAGGAGCGCGAACTGCAGCGCCGCCTGCAGGAGATGCTCGATCGCGACGCCGCCGCCGAGGGTATGCTCGGCCGCGATGAGACCGGAGAAGGCTACATCAAGCTCAACTACTTCAACCTGTTCTGGGTATTCTTTGTCTGCTGCGTACTCGGCCTGATCTTGGAGGACATCTGGCATATGACGGTCGATGACCCGGGCGTCTACCAGAACCGCGCCGGCATGCTGTTTGGCCCCTTCAGTCCCATCTACGGATTTGGCGCCGTACTCATGACCATGGTGCTCAACCGCTTCTACAAAAAGAACCCCATCGTTATCTTTTTGGTGAGTGCCCTGCTTGGCGCAAGCTTTGAGGTGTTCGTGGGCTGGTTTATGCAGACCTCGTTCGGTGTGGTCTCGTGGAGCTACTCGCATATGAAGCTCTTTGGCATGCCCGATCCGCTCGCCGTGCTTACGGGCGGACGCACCTGCACGGGCTTCGCCTGCCTGTGGGGCCTGGGCGGACTCATCTGGATCAAGCTGCTGCTGCCCAGATTGCTCAAACTCATCAACATGATTCCCTGGAAGAGCCGCTACTCGGCCACCGTCATCTTTACCATCATCATGCTGGTCGACGGCGTCATGACGCTGCAATCACTCGACTACTGGTACCAGCGTGTCAACGACACCGTCAACGATATTCCCGTTGCGCAGTTCTACGGCAAGTACTTCGATAATGAGTATATGGAAAATCGCTTCCAAAGTATGACCATGAGCCCCAAGGACGCCACACGCGTATAGCGCGGGCGACGGCGCAAACCGGTCTCAACGGACAAGTAAGCCCGCTGGCAGTTCAATCCTAACTGCCAGCGGGCTTTTGCTATAGATGGATTCGAGTTGATCGCAAAGCCCTATGCCTCGCGCTCGACCTCATTCACGCATTCATTCTTGATGGTGCCGACAAGCGACTGCAGGGCATCGACCACATGCGGACGAATGTCTCCGCCAATGAGCACGAGCATGATGTCATCGCCCACGGAAAGTTCACCGCTCGCCAGCCACACGCGCACATAGCCGATACCCGGCATCGCTCGCGTCGCCTCGATGGCAGACCGCACCTTTTCGGCATCGTAGTCAAAGACCATGCCGCCCACCTTGTGGCCCGGCGCCACGCCATCGGTCTCGACTCCGCGCACCTCGGCCTTGGGCGTCACGCGCACCACGCCGTTATGCGTCAGATACATACCGCACGCCAGCGCCGAAGCGTCGGCCTTGGCCTCGCGCAGCCAAGCATCAATCGAAGGCATCGTTTTGCCATTCTCGAGCATCATTTCCCCTTTTTTATCTCTTATGCCGTCAGGCGGCGACTCGCCCTTCAGCGCCTCCGCTACCTGCAATGCAACCATTAGTTCTCAACGGGGGTAAGAATCATCACGGCACGCTTGTTCCTTAGCGCCGAAGGCGAACACGTAATAAGCGTGAGTACCTTATCAGCCTTGGCGGCACGGCTCTCAGCGTCGCTCGCCACGGCGGAGGCACCGTCAATCATCTCGGAAAGATAGGCCTTTAGGCCGTCTCCGCCCTCAAAGTTGGGAGTACGCGCTTTTTGGTACGAGTCCTCGACCACCTTGGTCAGCAACGGCTTAAATTTATAGGCGCCGTCGCGTGTGACGTAAAAGGCATATTCGATACCGTCGAAAACCGACTGGTCGGCGCTGTCGGCAATGAAATGGAACATCGAGTGATCCCTCATGTGATGGCCGTAGAGCGTAGTCTGCTGGTCCACCATACCGGGAGCCGTGTCATCGCAGTCAAGGAAAATAGCGCCCACGGGATTTGGCGTGCCGTCAAAGAGCGTGCTCAGGTACTTGGTGTTGTTATCCGTCTTCACCACCGGATAGTTGATGGCGGTACCGGGAACATATATCCAACCGACGACATCGGGGTTGGTTTGGGCAAGCGTGGCAAAATCAACAATGGGTGCACCGCTCGCGTCGCTATCGCTCACAGACTGTTTCTCAACCTTTTGATACGAATCGCTTGCTTCCTTGTAACCCAACTGCGCCTTGATATAGATGCCGGCGGCGGCAGCGATCAGGCACACACCGATCACAATAAGAAGTCTCGCGAAAATCGAACGGCCTTTTTTGCGCTTAGGAACAGAACTTTCCGCCGAGCCGCCGAGCCCGGGCGAAGGAGAACGATGGGCTTGCGATTGCTCCCCGTAACTGGAGGGGCGGCAGGTCGGCAAAGCGCCCTGAACGGGCTGGTTCGACGGCGCCACCGGCCGCGGAGCCCGAACGTGCCCCGCGACATGGGTGGGCTGCGTAGAGGATGTCCGCCCCGGCTGCGCCGAGCGCAGCGCGCTTGGATTCGCAGGATCGGGGATCTGGGACAGTTTAAAACGCTTTCCCTGATAATTGGACATATTTCTCCTCTATTGCAGATAAGTTAGCAAGCCGCTTAGGCGTCGGCCATCTCCTGCTTCATCTTCTTGATAACCCTGCGGTACTCGGGGTCGCAGGCGCCAAGAATCTGCGTGGCGTAGATAGCGGCGTTCTTGGCGCCGTTGATGGCAACGCAGGCCACGGGCACGCCCGAAGGCATCTGCACCATCGACAGCAGCGAATCCATGCCGCCCAGGTCACTCGTCTTCATAGGCACACCGATAACCGGCAGCGGTGTAAAGGCAGCCACGACACCACCCAGGTGAGCGGCCTTGCCGGCGGCAGCGATAATCACTTTGATGCCGCGATCGGCAGCAGTCGAAGCCCACTCGTGGACCTTCGCCGGTGTGCGGTGTGCGCTCGCAATGACAAGCTCATAGGGCACGCCCAGCGCCTCGAGCTCGACGGTGCAGCCTTCCATAACACCCAGATCGGACTTGGAGCCCATGATGATCCCGACAACCGGCTTCTGATCTGCCATAAACAAAGACCTCCTGTTGAGAGCGGTGACGCGGCGAATCCGCGACCCTTAACTACTGAGAGTAGTATAGCTGCTCCCGTCCCTGCGGTCTGTGGGTGCTCTGCGGCGGCCCGGTGTTTTCATCTTCACTCCGGTTGCTACGCAAAGTCGTTCAGATGAAAACACCGGGCCGCCGCAGAGCACCTTCGACCTACCGGGAATTGCTATGACGTACGTTTGCTGAATTATTAGTGTGGGCCCTGCCGTTCGAACGAACGGCAGGGCCCACACTAATTTTCTATTTAGCCCTAGTCGTCGCGCAAAGTCCCTTCGGCAGCACACGGTGCAGCCGAGTCACCGCAGGACGGGGCGGGAGGCGGTCCTTTCTCTCGGAAAACTTCACGAAGCCCAGTTTCCGAGAGAAAGTGTCCACTTCCCGCCCCGGCCGGACAGTTCAACCTACACCGTGTGCTGCGGCAGGTCCTGCAGGGCGATGACGTCCATGCCCATGTCGTTGGCGCTACCGTGACCCTGCTGGTCCTCACGCACCGCCTCGATGGCGCTCACGTACGTGTTGGCGGCAGACATCGCCGTCACGCAGGTCACGCCGCGGCGCACTGCCTCGGTACGCAACAGATAGCCGTCGCCACGCGAACCTGGGCCGTACGGCGTGTTGACGATCACCGCAATCTTGGCATCGGCGATGAGGTCGCCGATGTTGGGGCGCTCGCCGTCGTGCGGGCCGCTGATCTTTTCCACGACCTCGCATGTCACGTTGCCCCCGCGCAGCACGCGCGCCGTACCCTCGGTAGAGCAGATGTCAAAGCCCAGGTAGCGCAGGATACGGGCGACCGAAAGGATATGACGCTTGTCGCGGTCGCACACGCTAATGAACACCTTGCCGCAGCTCGGGTCGGGCAGCTTGTAGTCAATCGCCAGCTGCGTCTTGGCATATGCCTCGGGATAGCTCTTGGCGATACCCATGACCTCGCCCGTCGACTTCATCTCGGGACCCAGGATAACGTCGGCTCCCGGGAAACGGCCCCAGGGCATAACGGCTTCCTTCATGCAGAACCAGTCCAACTGACGCTCGTCGCTCGGCAGGCCCAGGCTGGCGATGGAATCGCCCGCCATGATACGCGCCGCGCACTTGGCCAGCGGCACGCCGGTGGCCTTGGAGATGAACGGCACGGTACGGCTGGCACGCGGGTTGGCCTCGATCACGTAAACGGTCTCGCCCTTGATGGCATACTGCACGTTGACCAGGCCGCGGACTCCCAGCGCCATCGCGATGCGGCGCGTGGTCTCGCGGAGCTTCGCCTGCAGGCTCTCGCTAAAGCTGAACGGCGGAATGCAGGTCGCGGAGTCACCGGAGTGGATACCGGCCTCCTCGATATGCTCCAGGATACCGCCGATGTAGACCTCCTCGCCGTCGCACAGGGCGTCGACATCAGACTCGATTGCACCCTCCAGGAAGCGATCGAGATACACCGGGTAGTCGGGGCTAATGCGCGCAGCCTCGGCCATGTAATCGCGTAGATGTTCGGCATCGTAGGCGATCATCATGCCGCGGCCGCCCAACACATAGCTCGGACGCACCAGCAGCGGGTAGCCAATGTGTGCGGCAACGGCCTCGGCCTCCTCAAACGAGGTGGCCTGGCCCGCCGGCGGGTACATAATGCCCAGCTTGTCGAGCAGGGCGGCAAAACGCTCGCGGTCCTCGGCAAAATCGATGGCGTCGGGCTTGGTACCCATAATGTTCACGCCGCTCTCCTCGAGCATGCGTGCCAGCTTAAGCGGGGTCTGGCCGCCGAGCGTCACCACGACGCCGTCGGGGCGCTCGACATCGATAACGTCCATGACGTCCTCGTAGGTGAGCGGCTCAAAGTACAGACGATCGGACGTGTCATAGTCGGTCGAGACGGTCTCGGGATTGCAGTTGACCATGATAGTCTCAAAGCCGCGGGCGGCCAGCGCATAGCTCGCATGCACGCAGCAGTAGTCAAACTCGATGCCCTGGCCGATACGGTTGGGACCGGCACCCAGAATCATCGCCTTGGGCTTGCTTGCCGGCGTGGTCTCGTCGGGAGCTACGCACTTCTTGGCATCCGGGCTCGTGCGGTAGATGTTCTCATAGGTCTTGTAGTGGTATTCCGTGGCACTCGAGAACTCGGCGGCGCAGGTGTCGACTGTCTTCATGCTGGGGACCACGCCCAGACCCTTACGGTAAGCGCGAACAAAGCGCTCGTCCGAGCCGGTCAGCGCGGCAATCTCGGCATCGCTCGTGCCATACTGCTTGAGCAGGCGCATCGCGTCGGCGTCAATGTCTTCCACGCGCAGGCCGCGGATGCTTTCCTGGACCTGCACCATATCGTTGATGCGGTTGAGGTACCACGGATCGATACCGCAGATGGTGTGGATGCGCGCGATATCCCAGCCACGACGCAGAGCCTCGACCACAAAGAAGATACGGTGCTCGGTCGGGGTGCCCACAGCCTGGGCGAGTTCATCGTCGCTCAGCTTATCGGCACCCTCCTTGCCGCCAGCGCAAATGCCCTGGTGTCCATCCTCCAGCGAGCGCATGGCCTTACCAAAGGCCTCCTCAAAGGTGCGGCCGATCGCCATAATCTCGCCCACGGCCTTCATGCGCGTGGTGAGCGTGGGATCGGTACCCTTGAACTTCTCGAAGGCAAAGCGCGGCACCTTGACCACGCAGTAGTCGATCGTGGGTTCAAAGCAGGCGGGCGTTGCCTTGGTGATGTCGTTGACGATCTCGTCGAGCGTGTAGCCCACGGCCAGGCGAGCGGCGGCCTTGGCGATGGGGAAACCCGTGGCCTTGGAGGCCAGCGCGGACGAACGGCTCACGCGCGGGTTCATCTCGATGACGATCAGGCGGCCGGTGTTGGGGTTCACGGCAAACTGCACGTTGGAGCCGCCGGTCTCGACGCCGATCTTCTCCAAGATGGCGAGCGAGGCGACACGCATGCGCTGATACTCAAGGTCGGAGAGCGTCTGCGCCGGCGCCACGGTGATGGAGTCGCCGGTATGCACGCCCATGGGGTCGAGGTTCTCGATGGAGCATACGATGATGCCGTTGCCGGCGTGGTCGCGCATGACCTCCATCTCGTACTCTTTCCAACCCTCGATGGACTCCTCGACCAGCACCTCGTGGGCAGGCGAGAGTTCAAGGCCCTGGCTCACGATGGAGACGAGCTCCTCGTGGGTATGCGCGATGCCGCCGCCGGCGCCACCGAGGGTAAAGCTCGGACGCAGCACGCAGGGATATCCCACGCGCTCGGCGATGGCCTCGGCGTCAGCCACGCTGTAGGCATAGCCCGAGCGCGCGACCTCCAGACCGATCTCGGCCATGGCCTCGTTAAAGAGTTTGCGGTCCTCGCCGCGCTCGATGGCGGCCAGGTCGCAACCGATCATCTCGACGCCGTACTTGTCCAGCGTGCCGTCTTTCGCCAGCTCGACGGCGGCGTTCAAACCGGTCTGGCCGCCCAGCGTGGGCAGCAGCGCGTCCGGGCGCTCCTTCTTGATCACGCGCTCGATAAATTCGGCGGTGATGGGCTCGACATAGGTGCGGTCGGCCAAGCCCGGGTCGGTCATGATGGTCGCTGGGTTGGAGTTGACCAGGATGACCTCAAAGCCATCCTCCTTGAGCACCTTGCAGGCCTGGGCGCCGGAGTAATCGAACTCGCAGGCCTGGCCAATGACGATGGGGCCCGAGCCAATGACGAGGATACGCTTGATGTCGGTACGTTTAGGCATGTTAGTTCTCCTCGGTCTCGGTCGCGGCGGAAACGTTCTCGGCGAAATTCCAGCCCTGCAGGCGGTCCTTGGCGGTATCGATGTCCAGATAGTTTTCCTCGCCGTCCATGAGTCGCGTAAAGGCGGTAAAGAGATAGTGGGCATCGGTGGGGCCAGGCGAGGCCTCGGGATGGTATTGGACCGAGAAGCACGGCGCGTCGAGCAGCTGGATGCCCTCGGCTGTGCCGTCATTGAGATTCACGTGCGTCAGGCGAATGCGGCCGAAGCGCTCGTTCATCACGACCGGCGCGATACCGCGGCGCACCCAGACGCGTAGATCGCCATCGGCCGCGTGCTCGGTCTCGCCGCCCGAAAGCTCGGGGACGAGCTTGCCCAGGCTGGGGAACAGCAGGCCGAAGCCATGGTTTTGCGCGGTAATCTCCACGCGGCGACTGACCAGATTCATAACCGGCTGGTTGCCGCCACGGTGACCGAATTTGAGCTTTTCCATCTGGGCGCCGCATGCCAAGCTGATCATCTGGTGACCGAGGCAAATACCAAAGACCGGCACCTTGCCGATCAGCTGCTGCACCTGCTCGTAGGTCTCCACCACGGCGTCGGGGTCGCCGGGGCCGTTGGACAAAAAGACACCATCGGGATTCATGTCGAGCACCTGCTGAGCGGGCGTATCCCACGGCACGACGGTGAGGTCGCAGCCGGCACGGACCAGGCCCTCCAGGATGCCGCGCTTGACGCCGCAGTCGTACGCGACCACGTTGTGGCGGGCGGGGGCGGCAGGAGCCAGTGCAAAATTATGCTCGGCGGGCAGGTCGCTCGCACCAAAGGCATGGGGCTCAGGGCAGCTCACGGTCTTGACCAGGTTCTCGCCGACCAGCGTGGGCGCGGCGGACAGGCGCTCGGCAAGCTCGTCGACGTCAAAGATCTCCGTCGAGATAATGCCCATCTTGGAGCCGTTGTCACGCAGGTGGCGCACAAGAGCGCGGGTGTCGACGCCCTCGATAGCGACGATGCCGTGAGCGCGCAGGTACTCCGGCACGCTAACGGCCGAGCGCCAGTTAGAAGGCGTGGCGCACATGTCGCGAACGATCATGCCGCGCATGGCCGGAGCGCTCGCAGGGCGCACGGCGTCGCCGGGGAAGGCTGACTGGACGTCGGTCTCGTCGATACCGTAGTTGCCGATCTGCGGATAGGTCATGGTTACGATTTGGCCGGCATAGCTCGGGTCGGTCATGACCTCAAAGTAGCCCTCGAGCAACGTGTTAAAGCAGACCTCGCCGGTTGCGGTGCCCTCGGCACCACATGCACGGCCATAAAAAATGGTCCCATCCTCAAGATACAGGATGCAGGGACCGCAGGTGCCCTTGCTGGTTTTAGCCAGCATACGCTGGCACAGTTCGCTGGGCGCGACGGTGCGGGCGGCAGCGCCCGCAATATGGTTGTTCGCCATAGTTCTCCTTCCCGGTCTCACAGGACCGGCTTAAAGGTGTGTAGTTAGGCCTCGCGGTATTCTAACCGCAAGCATCGCCCATGGCATTAATTACATAGAATTGTTTACAAAATGATAATTATGACTTCCTATGCATAATGATTTTTCTAGGACGGGGATTAAAAATCATCCCGCGTGATCTTGTGACTCACGCGGGATGACATCGTTCTATATGGCTGCGGACTACTTTTGCTTGTCCCGCTCCAGCAGATCGGACGGTGTGCGATCGGGCTTGCCGCCGCGGAAAATCTCGCGGCCATGCAGACGATGCTCCAGGTCACGTTCGGCCTTTTCCTCGTCAATCTTGGTCTGGCTCACCGCCGGGTCCTCGATCAGCGACGAAACCGAGTTCACCTGTTTTTGAATGCGCTCGGCAATGGTGTCGTCCATGCTTACGATACGCATCTTCCAGTCGATATTCGTGGCATTGGACGAGCTCTTGGTCCAGACGAACGTCAGGATGGCGCTCTGGTGCCCCTGAGCAGGAAACATGCCAAAGAAGGAATCGTGCTGGATCCTGCTGTCCTCGTCGATATAGGCGTGAACGTTATACACCACGCGGTCGATCTTGTCGTTGAGCAGGGCATTGGTTGCGAGCGCCGCCGCCTGAATCTGACCGTTGGACAGCAGCTCGAGTTCATTGGCGGAAGACGTGTCCAGCACCGTCACCTCAACCGTGCCTGTGCGTTCATCGGCCTCGTCGACGGTAAAATCGAGCGGGAACTGCGTAAAGCCATTGCCCCATTCAAGTCCACCCTTGAGCGCGGTCGAGACGGTATCCACCGAAACGCTCTCGGAGAGGTTCGCGGTGTTCAGGCGTCGCATCACACCGTAGCCAATCTGCATGCCAAGAATCAGCACCAAGATGCCGATAACCACGGCCATGGCAGTCTTCGTAATGGTATGGCTCACCTGCGAACCCGAAGGGTCGTCCTCGGACAGCGGGTCGATATGTTTTGCCTGGCTCGCGCGATCCTCGCTGCGCAGCCGCGCCAGCGTCGCCTTGTCACCGCGCTTGACGGCAGCCTCTTTCTCGCGCATGCGCTCGGTACGCTTTTTGGCGAGCGTAGGATCCAAGACGCCGGATGCATCGATTTCGGAGAATAACTCCGTCACTTCTTCCGGAGTCAAAGGGTTCTTATCAGCCATGATCTTCCTGTCATATCAATCAGTCGAGCTCGTGCGCACGCGCACCTTCGAACTGCATTCGATAGTAACGGGCATAAGTGCCGCCACGGGCGAGAAGCTCCTCGTGCGTGCCACGTTCCACAACGCGACCATGCTCAATGGTCGCAATCTCGTCAGCATGCTTAATAGTCGAGAGACGGTGGGCAATGATAATCGTGGTGCGGCCGCGTGCCAGCTCTTCGAGCGACTCCTGCACCGCTTCCTCGCTCTCGTTATCCAGGGCACTCGTCGCCTCATCCAAAATAAGGATCTTGGGATTCTTGAGAAACACGCGCGCAATGGCGACGCGCTGCTTTTGTCCACCCGAAAGACGGCTGCCGCGCTCGCCCACCACGGTGTCGTAGCCTTGCGGAAGCGACTCGATAAAGGTATCGATATTGGCGCGGCGGGCCGCCTCGGCGATCTCTTCTGCCGTGGCGCCCGGCTTGCCGTAGGCGATGTTCTCGCCGATCGTTCCATCGAACAGGTACACATCTTGCTGCACCAGGCCGATGGCACGGCGTAGACTATGCTGCGTCACGTCGCGTACATCCTGGCCGTCGATGCTAATGGAGCCGTCGGCAACGTCGTAAAAGCGCGGCAGCAGCGAACAAGTCGTCGATTTGCCGCCACCCGAGGGACCAACCAAAGCGATGGTCTGACCGGGCCGAATGGACAGATCCATATGGTCGATAACAGGGCGTCCGTCGGCGCCGCGCTCGCCCAATTCAACATCCTCGTAGCTAAAGCACACGTCGCGGTACTCCACGGCACCAGCCGTCACCTGCAGATCCGCAGCACCCGGCTTATCCTGAATATCGGGGACAGTCGAGAGTACCTCATCCATGCGCTTAAAGCCGGCGATGGCTTTCTGATACGTCTCGGCCGAATTGACGAGCGTCTCGAGCGGCGTGCAGAACAGCGAAATGTAGAGCGCGAAGGTTGCCATATCGACCGCCTGCAGCTGACCCTGGGCAACGAGCCAACCGCCCAGCAGCACCACGATCACATAGAGCACGCCCGAGAGCAGGCCATACGTCGCGGTGTAGACGCCCATGGCGTGATACATGTTCTCCTTGGACGAAAGGTAGCGATTGTTCGAGGCGCGAAACTTAGAGCGCTCGGTCTGCTCATTGGCAAAGCTCTTGACCACACGCATACCCGCCAGCGAATCCTGCAGCTGCGCGTTAATGCCACTAATCTTTTTGCGGTTATCGCTAAAGACCTCGCGCATGCGCATGTTCTGCCAAAACATGATGACCGCAAACGCTGCCGTCACCACAGCCATGGCAAGCGCCAGCACCGGAGCAATGGCAAACAGAATCAGAAACGAACCGACGATCTCGATACCGCAGATAATAATCCATTCGGGCACGTGGTGCGCCGCCTCGCAGATATCGAACAGGTCGTTGACCACGCGGCTCATCATGTCGCCCGAGCTGTTGCGATCGAAGTATGCAAAGCTAAACCGTTCGTACTGATCGAACAGGTCCTCACGCATCTTGGACTCCATGCGCGCGCCCATCACGTGGCCCCAATAGCTCACAAAGTAGCGGCAGGCACAGCGGATGGCATACATCAGCACCAGTCCCACCGCGATCATACCGAGCGCCTGCATAATGGCAGCCTGGCCCTGGGTAAACAGCCCACCGGTCAAATTGCGCAGAATAATAGGAAACGCAAGGTCAATGGCGGCAAGCACCAGAGCACAAACAGTATCAGCAACAAAAAGCCCCATCTGGGGCTTGTAGTAAGAAAGAAACCTCTTCATCATAATCACCTTACGCGGTTTTACCAAACCGCGTTTCGTCTCGACGCTGCAAGTGCTCCATTTGGACAATCTGGCCTTCAATCGTCGGTCGCGTATATCCATACGCTTCCCTCCTCTTTTAGGCCACCTTGTCTCAAATGGAGCACTTTCGCTGACTTACACAAACCTGCGGGATCATTCCCGCTCGTTAAAGATCGGCCCCACCCAGGCGATGTGCGATGCTATCGCAGGCCAAGGCGCCTACGACGGTCTTGGCGTCTTCGATCTTGCCGTCGAGTACGGCGTCGATCAGCTCGTGCAGCGGCACCAGGTCCACGTTGACAAACTCGTCATCATCGGGGTCGGGCGCATCAAACTCGAGCTTGGTAGCCAAGTAGATGTGGATGATCTCATCGCAAAAACCGCAGGACGTGACAATCGACGTCAAAAAGCGAATACGGCCAGCCCTAAAGCCCGTCTCCTCGTGCAGCTCGCGTTTGGCGCAATCGAGCGGGTCCTCGCCTGGATCGAGCTTGCCGGCGGGAATCTCGACCGTCACGCGGTCGATGGCGGTGCGGTACTGACGTACCAGTACGATCTTGCCGCTCTCGGTCAGCGCCACAACGGCCGCCGCACCCGGATGGCGAACGATATCGCGGGCACTGCGGCGACCGTTAGGCAGCTCAACCTCAAGACGGTGGACATCGAGGATCTTGCCCTTCCAGGCGCACTCCTCCGAAAGAATCTTCTCGTGCAGCTCGGCATCGTGCGGGTCGTCGTCACCCAGCACCAGCGCCGGCTCGTCGGCAACCTCGCCGCCCGGCTCGCCCTCTGCGTGTCCGTACGCGCGGCCGTCTTCCTCGACGATCTGCGCGTCCACGAGCTCTTCGTTCTTATCGTCCATCCGTCTCATTCCTCTCGGATTTTAGGCATCCCAGGCGTCGCGACCGCGCAGCGCGCGCAGGCCAATGTCGTGACGCAGAGTCTTACCCTCAAAGTCGATCTTCTCGCAGGCCTCGTAGGCAAGATCGCGAGCGTTCTCGAACGTGTCACCCAGCGCGGTCACGGCGAGCACGCGACCGCCGTTGGTCACGAGCTGGCCGTCCACCACGGCGGTACCGGCGTGGTACACCGTCACGTTCTCCATGGCCTCGGCGTCCTCGATGCCGGTGATGACCTTGCCCTTCTCATAGCTGCCGGGATAGCCCGCACTCGTCAGGACAACGGCCACGGCCCACTCGTCACGCCAATCGAGCTCAACCTGATCGAGCTCGCAGTTGGCACAGGCAAGCATGACCTCGACCAGGTCGTTCTTAAGGCGCGGCAGCACGACCTGCGTCTCGGGGTCGCCAAAGCGGGCGTTGAACTCCAGCACCTTGGGGCCGGCGGGGGTAAGCATAAAGCCGCCGTACAGGCAGCCGCGGTAGTCGATGCCCTCGGCAGCAAGCTCGGCCACGGTCTGCTCCATGACCTTCACCATGGTGGCGTACTCCTCGTCGGTCACGATGGGTACCGGGCTGTAGACGCCCATGCCGCCCGTGTTGGGACCCTTGTCGCCCTCGAGCGCACGCTTGTGATCCTGCGAGGTGGCCATGGGACGCACGGTCTTACCGTCGGTAAAGGCCAGCAGCGAGCACTCGGGGCCGGTCAGCATCTCCTCGATAACCACCGTGTTGCCGGCATCGCCAAAGGTGCCGCCAAAGCACTCACGCACAGCCTCCTCGGCCTGCGAAAGCTCGGTTGCCACAATAACGCCCTTGCCCGCGGCAAGGCCGTCGGCCTTCACGACCAGCGGAGCGCCCTGCTCGCGCACATAGGCGAGAGCCGAGGCCTCATCGGTAAACGAGCCGTAGGCGGCCGTCGGGATGTTCGCACGCTCCATGAGCTGCTTGGAGAACAGCTTAGAGCCCTCCATCTGGGCACCCTCGGCACCCGGGCCAAAGCAGGGAATGTCCGCCGCACGCACGGCGTCGGCAACGCCCACCACGAGCGGAGCCTCGGGGCCAATCACCACGAGTCCGCATCCGTGGCTCTGGGCAAACGCCGCCACGGCCGCAGGATCGCAATCGTCGAGAACCACGTTCTCGCCGCAGCTCGCGGTGCCGCCGTTACCCGGCGCGATGTAGAGCTTGCCGGCGCGCGGTGATGCTGCGAGCTTGGCTGCCAGAGCATGCTCGCGGCCGCCGCTGCCCAACAACAGGATGTCGATGGTTTGAGTGTCCGCCTTCAAGGGTGCCTCCTCTATGGATGAACGGCCCGCTCCGCGCGAGCCCTTTGCAAGCAAATATACCCCTCGGCCGCCCGTCCTGAACTGCACCCCAAAACTTGGACGGCTTAAAT
>URMR01000001.1 GCA_900548935.1 uncultured Collinsella sp. | reverse complement strand
CGGTCTTTCATGCAGCAGGGGCTCTCAATGTTTTTATGTCCTGCTCATATCGTCTGTGCCGGCAGAAAGGGACTGTCCCCAACTGTCGGGCGGGAGCGTTTAGCGATGCTGCTGCCGGCTGGGCAGGCTGAGCTGATATCCTTATGTAGTTATGTCTCGATTCGTTAGGATTGCATGTGAGAGCTGCCACTGTCCTTCGTTCAGTTATATGTCGCGCTCTGGCCATTGTGCTTGCCGCGCTTGCCGCGCTGAGTTCCATCGCGCCTGTCCAGGCTTTTGCCGATGACTCTAGTCAGCCAGTCAAGACGGTCCGCGTCGGCTGGCTCGTCAACAACGAGGGCTTCCAGAACGGCACCCCCGGCGAGCGTCTCTCGGGATGGGGTTACGAGTACCTCCAGACCCTTTCGTACTACACGCCCGGCTGGCGGTACGAATACGTCTCCGGCACCTTCACCGAGCTTATGGACATGCTCGAGGCAGGCGAAATCGACCTCATGCCCAACATCTCCTACTCCGAGGAACGCGCCCAAAAGCTGCTCTTTTCCTCGAACCCCGAGGGCACCGAGCGCTACTACATCTACGCCAAGCCCGATCGCGACGATCTGGCCAAGGGTGACCCCCAAGCGCTCCAAGGCCTTACCATCGGCTACAACCCCGACGTTATGCAAACCTTCGTTGGCCAGCAGTGGCTCGCCAACGAAGGCATTACCTGCACCTATAAAGAAATCAACACCGGCGGTGCCCTCTTTGCCGCGCTCGCAAACGGCGAGGTCGATGCCGTCATCATGAACGACACCATTTCGTCGCCCGAGGCGTCGCCCATGTTCTACGTCGGTTCGAGCGACTACTACTTTGCTGTCCCCAAAAGCCGCCCCGACCTGATGGACGACATCAATGCCGCCATGACGGCAATCGCCCGCGTCAACCCACGCTATATCGACGAAGTCAAATCTAACTACTCGGCCCAAAACAGCGGTTCATCATCGCTCAACGGTTCCGAACGTTCCTGGCTCAAAGCAAATGACAACACCATCACACTCGGCTACATTACGGGCAAACTCCCCTACTGCAACGAAGACGAAGACGGCAAAATGGAAGGCTCGCTCGCATCGCTTGCGACGACGTTGCACGATAAATTTGGCATTACGGTCAAAACCGTCGCCTTTGATAACTACAAGATGATGTCAAAGGCCCTGTCAAAGGGTAGCATCGACGTTGCGCTGCCGGTATACCGAGATTACTGGTTTGCCGAGCAATCAGGCGTTGTGCAGTCGATATCGTTGGGGACCATATCCCTCACCGCCATCCACACCGGAAGCAACCTGAACAAAGACCTTCAGAACATCGCCTGCACCAAATCATCGTTTATCAACCGAAATGTACTCGAAAGTCTGTTCCCCACAGCGACCGTGACCGAATACCGATCCGACGATGAAGCGTTCGACGCCCTCAGGAAGGGAACGGTGCACTGCATCCTCGCCCCCAGTTCACGCGTAAAAACCATCGGTGACCGTTATGATCTCGAGAACTGCGAGACGGCCGAGCTCCCTGACACCTGTGAGCTCTCGTGCTGGATTTCGCGCGGAAAACCCGAGCTGTTGGGAATCATCAACAAGGGCATCATCAATGCCGGAGAATCGCTCTCCGCAAGCAATTTCTCCCCCACGTCGTACACGGCCCAGGAATCCGACACGCTTCGATTCCTTTATCGCAACCGCACCGCTATTGCCGCCACCCTCATCGGTATGTTGTCGGTCGGCATCGTCCTGCTCATCTGGGCGCTCGTGCGCGCTCGAACCGAGCGCAAAAAAGCCGATGCTGCCAACGCCGCTAAGACGGCATTCCTCACGCGCATGAGCCACGACATCCGTACGCCGCTCAACGGTATCCTGGGCCTTATCGAGATTGAGGAATTGAAGGAAGGCGATATGCAAGTCGCCCGCGAGAGCCGTGCCAAGGCGCGCGTTGCCGCCAATCACCTGCTTTCGCTGATCAACGACATCCTCGAGATGGGCAAAATCGAAGACCGCAAGCTGACACTGGAGCATGCACCTTTTAACCTCAAAGAGCTCTGTGACGATACACTGGTGCTGTGCAAGCTCCGCGCGTCCAGTAACGGCATCACAATGCAGGACAATAGTCTGCCGTACGCCACGGGGCCATACATGATCGGCAGTCCCACCCATATCCGACAGATCATGATCAACCTGTTAGACAACAGCATTAAGTACAACAAGCACGGCGGCTCCGTCACCTTTAGCTCAAAGACCAAGCCACTCGATAACGGGCGCGCGCTCTTTTGCTTTAGCGTTTCGGATACCGGCATTGGCATGGCTCCCAAGTTTTTAAAGCATATCTATGAGCCGTTTGCCCAAGAAGGTGACGATGCGCGCAGCAAGTTCCAAGGAACCGGCATGGGCATGCCAATCGTCAAGTCGCTTATTGACCTGATGGGCGGCACGATTGAGATTTCGAGTGAGGTTGGCGTGGGGAGTACGTTCAACGTCCAGATTCCGCTCGATATCGACAAGAACCCTCAGGCAAGAGAACGTGCGGACGGCCAGGCAAACAGCTGCTCGCTTGCCGGCATGAACGTCCTTTTGGCAGAAGATAACGAGCTCAATGCCGAGATTGCCCAGGCTCTGCTCGAAAGCGAAGGCATCGTCGTAACTCGTGCCGCCAACGGCAACGAAACGGTCGACCTATACGTTGGCCGTCCCGCCGGCAGCTTCGATGCGATCCTGATGGACATTATGATGCCGGACATGGACGGCTACGAGGCAACCCGCGCGATTCGTCTGAGCGAGAAGGTCGATGCAGCCGATATCCCCATCATCGCGCTCACCGCCAATGCCTTTGCCGAGGACGCCAAGGCGGCACACGACGCCGGCATGAACGCTCATCTGTCCAAACCGCTCGACTTTAACAAGCTCAAAAACATACTCGCCCGCATCAAGAAAAACGGATCCGTTTCGCTATAGTTTGTGCTCAACCACCACGCACGACCAGAAAGGAAGCCAACGATGTTTAGGCCCTTACGTCGAAAGAAACGCGCCATCACCGACGAGGAAGCGCGCGAACTGCTCGCTACCTGCAAGCGCGGCGTCTTTGCCGTCAACGGCGACGATGGCTACCCGTACGCCATTCCCGTCAACTACTTCTTTGACACCGAGCACGACAAGATTTATTTCCATGGCGCCAAAGCTGGCCACAAGGTCGACGCACTCAAGCGCGATGACAAGGTCTGCTTTACCGTTTACGGCAACGAGTGGTACAAGGACGGTGACTGGGCTCCCTACGTTATGAGCACCGTGGTCTTTGGCCGCTGTCGCCTGGCGAATGACACTCCCGCGTTTATCGAGGATAAAGTCCGCCAGCTCGCACTTAAGTACTACCCTTCTGCCGAGGAAGTCGAAGAGGAAATCGCCAAGGACATTAAGGGCGTCCAGCTCTACGAGATTACGATTGAGCATCTTTGCGGCAAGCAGATTCAGGAAAAGTAAGCCCCTCAGCAGGTCTCATCAATAACAATATGGCCCGGTTCCAACCCACCTTGGAACCGGGCCATATGCTTATGAAGCGTCGGCGGCGATGTGCGCTAGCGCCTCGACGAGCTCTTGCGAGCTCACGGGTTTACTCAGGTGCGCGTCCATGCCCGCCTCACGCGAAAGCCTGCGGTCGTCGGCAAAGGCGTTGGCACTCACAGCGATAATCGGCGTGGTCGCGGCATCCTCGCGATCGAGTGCTCGAATCTGACGCGTGGCCTCAAGGCCATCGATGCCAGGCATCATGATGTCCATCAACACCGCGTCGTACTCGTGCGGCGCGCTCGCGGCAAACATCTCGACGGCAGACTCGCCATCCTTAGCATGCGTCACGACAGCACCGGCACGGCTGAGCGTAAACTGCGCGATCTCGGCATTCAGATCGTTATCCTCTACGAGCAAAACGCGCAAGCCCTGGAGCGCATCGCCGTCTCCCGCGTCCACGCGCACTGCCTGAGGAATCTCGGAGCGGTCGCACTTCTCGAACGGCAGGCGGATGGTAAACGTCGTCCCCTGCCCCAAGACGCTCGTAAAGCTCATGGTTCCGCCCATAAGCTCGACCAACTGTTTTGCAATAGGCGCGCCCAGGCCAGTTCCCGATGAAGCGCCTTCCACCTGTTGCTCCTCGCGGCAAAACGGCTCGTAGAGGCGCTGTTGGAACTCCTCGCTCATGCCAATACCGTTGTCGGCGATCGTGTATTCATAGACGGGGACGCCATCCGCTGGCTCCACCTCGCGGCACACCAGGCGAACATAGCCACCCTGGCGGTTGTACTTGACGGCATTGCCGGCAATATTGAGCAACAAGCGCTTGAGGTGCGTCACGCTCACCCGCGCATAGGGATGATCAAGCGTCTGCTGGTCGCAGATAATTGTCACCAGACGCTCCTCGGCCTGGCGCTCCAGAATATCGCGCACCTCGTGGTTGAGGGCCACCAAATTAATGGGTACGAGGTTCAGATCGATCTGCCCGCTCTCCAGGCGACTCATATCGAGTGCCTCGTTGGCAAGGTCGAGCAGCAGTCCCGATGCCGTCCAGATCTTTGAGCGACACTCGGTCTGCTTTTGCAGATCGTCCGCATTGGCATCGCCGACCTCGACCATGCCGCGAATGCCGTTGATGGGCGTGCGCAGATCGTGGCTCATGCGACGCAAAAACTCCGTCTTTGCCGAGTTGGCAGACGAGGCCTCACGCGCTGCCTTTGCCAGCTTGTCGCCATAGTCGCGCTCCTGCTGCAGCAAGTCCGTCAAACGTCGACGATCAGCGCGGCGGCGCGCCATCACAACAACGGCAATAACACCGCTGTAGAGCACCAACACACCGGCAGCAACAGCCGCGACGACCTCAAAGTAGCGCCGCGCCGAGGCATAGGTGTACACGTAGAACCCGCGCGCTTTTCCAAATGTGCCCAAATACCACTCGCCGCTGGCGTTGACCAGTCGGACTTTGCCGGGCAGGCATCGATCCTTAATACCGTCGACAATAAAGACATCCGTTGCAGGCAGATTGAATACGCCCAATATGGTAGGTTCAACGGCATTGGTCGCAACGACCTTGCCATCGCTTTCGATCACGATATTGCCGCTGTCGATGGTCTCATAACCACCGAGCAGGCCCTGCAGTTTGAGCGTATTGCTTGCAACTGCCTTCGCGCTCTGATGCCTGACCGCGATAACGATGCCCTCGCCATCTTGCCGGGTCACGCAGCCAATGTCTGCAACCGAATCATCCGAAAGCGTAATGCGGGCGGTATAGGACTTAAGCGGATGGGCTGCCACCTCCAGCACGGGTGCTTCCTTAAGATACGTAGCGAGCGACTCGTAGCCCACGCCATCCGTCGAGGACTCGGACACCAAATTGCCCGATGCGTCCGTCACGATCAGTGCGCTCACGTTGAACTGGTCGGTATATTGCTCCAGCACGGCGTTATCCACCGAACCGTCGCGCTCCATATCGCGCGCTGTCTCTCCGGCGATCTCCATAACGCGAATCAGGTTTTTGGTCGTATAGGCGCTATTGAATGCATCGTAGGAAAGGCTCTGCGTCGCCACGTAATCGACAACGTCGGCAAAGCGCTGCTCGGCTTGGGCCGTCGTGTAACCGTAGCTCATCATGCCGGCAACAACCGAGAGCGCTATCCCCAGCAGGGAGACAAGGAGCCATGCCCCTGTCGAATGATTGCCCCGCTCCTCTACGGCGTGGTCGGGCGCATCGATCATGACAGGCCCTCCATATTCAAAAATGGCGAAGGGTCATCAAAGTACTTTGACACCAGACGTTCCATGGTGCCATCGGCAAGCATTTCTTGGTAGGCATGAGTGAGCTTGACGTCGATGCCGCGCATATCGTTGATATCGAAAGCAGTACCCAAACCAACCTCTAGCAGCGGCTCATCCAAAATGCGATACGTCACACCATAGTCTTTTTCGTAGGTGAGCAGCGAGGACTCATGCGCGGCGATGGCGTCGACCAGACCCTCGACGAGTGCCGGGTTCAGGTATGAGCGGTCCGAAAAGCTGTAGAGCTCTTTGATCTGCGGAACGTTTTCATTTGTACGATTGAGCAAAATGCCCTCGGGCTTGGTGGTGGACTGGACCGCCACGACCTTATCCTCAAGATCGGCAAGCGTGTAGATATCGCTCTGGGGATCGACCGCGACCACCTGGCGGCTCGCAAGGTACGGGCCGGCCCAACGATACTCGTTTTCGCGACCCGTCATGCTAAAGCTGCCCATGACGCAATCGAGCTCGCCGCTCGCCAGCAGCTCTTTCTTCTTTTCCCAATCGATCAGCTGGTACTTTGGCTTGTAACCAATGCGGGCCAAAGCCTCGGTTAGTATCTCGACATCCAGGCCAACGATATCGCCGTACTCATCGGTATACACAAACGGTGGATAGAGGTCGCTGCCAACGTTGAGCGTCTTAAGGCTGTCGTCTTTGGCCTGCGCGGCGTCCAGACCTTCCAATGCAGACGTCGAGGCTCTGTCATTCGACCCGGAACAGCCGGCTATCGCTACGACAAAGGCACACGCTACCGCAAGCGCGACAAACAACGATATGGACACCGAGCGGCGAGGTCTTTTCATCGAGCTCCAGAAGATCCTGTTTACAGACCGAAATGGTTAAAGATAATAGCAAACGAAACCACTCGAGTACCCAATTGTTACAGACGCTTTACCGTGTGGGGCCTTCCAGCCGGCTTGGCAGAAGACCCCGCATGCAGTGCTCACTTACCGTGCATTAAAAACGTAGCGGTCCAGGCGGTCGCACGCTTCCTTTACGCGCGAAAGCGGCAGCGCCAGATTCACGCGAATGTGGCAGGGCCCGTGGAACGGACGGCCATCCTGGTAGCCAACGCCTACGCGCGCCCCCTCGTCGAGCAACCACTGAATATCGCGGCCATGCTCGCGGCACCACTCGGTGCAGTCCAGAAACACCATGTACGTGCCCTGCGGACGCGAATAGTACACGCCCTCAAAATGCTCGTCCACGTAATTGCAGAAGTACTCGATATTGCCGGCAAGCACCTGATTGAGCTCGTCCACCCACTCGTAGCCCTGCGGCTGGTAGGCACCGATAAGCGCATGCATGGAGAGGACGTTCATCTCGTTGTAGTGGGTCTTGTTGGACACGGCGCACATGCGGTCGCGCAGCGTCTCGTTGTAGATAATGTGGTAGCTGCCGACCAGACCCGCCAGGTTGAACGTCTTGCTCGGCGCATAGAGGGCAACCGTGCGCATGCGGGCATCCTCGCTCACCGACTGCGTCGGGATATGCTTGTGTCCCGGCAGGATGATATCGGACCAAATCTCGTCCGAGATCACCACGCAATCGTGCTGGCGATAGATGTCCATGGCGCGCTCGATCTCGTCACGCTCCCATACGCGGCCGCAGGGATTGTGCGGCGAGCAGAACACCGCGGCATGGATGTGATTTTGGGCGAGCTTGTGCTCCATGTCCTCAAAGTCCATGCGCCACACGCCCTGCTCGTCGAGCTTAAGCGGGCTGTGGACAATGCGATAGCCCGCGGCTTCGATGGACTTGGTAAAGCCGATGTAGGTGGGGCTGTGGACCAGCACCGCATCGCCCGGCTGGACATACGCGCGCAGCGTCGACACGACACCGCCCAGCACGCCGTTTTCGTAGCCGATGTGCTCAGGTGCCAGGCCCTCGACGCCATTGCGGCGGCTCTGCCATTCGATGATGCGATCGAAGTACTCGGGACGCGGATTGAAATAGCCGAACATGGGGTGCTGGGCACGCTGAATGATGTGTTCCTGGACCGTGGGCACCGTGGCAAAGTTCATGTCGGCCACCCACATGGGGATGCGGTCGAAGCCCTCGTCGGGTGCGTTCGGAGCCATACCGGGGATCTCGCCCCAGGAGTCAACGGCGATGGCGTCCATGCCGTGGCGGTCGATAAGCGAGCTAAAGTCGTATTTCATGCTGAGCCCCCATGCAAAGTGGATTGTTTTGGTAGGCGTTATTGTCCACCAGCGTGGGCGATTTTGGCATGGGGTTTGGCGCTTAATTTGACGGGTGCGGGCGAATGGTTGGTTAGTCTCGCGCGTCGTTGACGGCGACTACGGTTAGCTGGGTTTTATCGACCGTAAAAGATATGTCGAGTCCGACGAAGGCCAGATGATAGGCGCGGTTTGGCTCGTGCTTGCTGCCCGCGCGGCGCGGATCTTGGCGAAGGACCTCGACCAGACCGGGAAGCTTTGCGGGCGGGACCATGTCTTGAAGCGCTTGCGGGAACTCAACATCGAGCTCTTGCCACGGAGCACCCTCAATCCAGCCGCCGGTCGCATCCGGGTGGCAATCCGCAAACGGAATGTAGGGCTTAATGTCGTAGATGGGCGTGCCGTCGCGCAGATCGGCCCCCAGCACATGAATGATGGGGCCATCGTCGGTGAGCTCGACACGATCGAGCTTGACGCAGGTAAGCCCGATGGGATTAGGGCGAAACGGACTGCGCGTGGCAAACACTCCCACACGCTCGGCTCCGCCCAGACGCGGCGGGCGCACGGTTTTCGACCATTTTGCGTTGGTGCCGGACCTGTCCTGCGTTTTAGCGTCGACGGCAATATCCTTAGCCGTGCCGCCGGGCGTTCCGTTTTCGAAGCGCCACAGCAGCCACAGGTGAGAGAAGGAGTCCAGGCCCTCAACCGCTGCATTGGAGGCAAATTCCGGCTCAAAAAAGATTCGTCCCTGCAGATGGGGCGCCAAAAAGCTGTTGCGCGGGATGCCGAACTTCTGCGGCAGGTCGGTATGTATGTGTGCAATAGGTTCCATGCCGGTCATTGTACGGCATGGAGGCGTGGGGCGTTGCGCGCAATTCTTCGCCGCGGACTCCTGTCGTGCAACCAACGGTTGCTTGAAAGGGCGCCTGCCGCCGCGTATGCTTAAGCCATCAACCAGCAGAAAGGAGCCGCTATGGCCTTTGCAGAAAAGCTCATTGCCATCCGTCGCGCTCATCACCTTACCCAAGAGCAGCTCGCCGCCAAGCTCTTCGTCACACGCCAAGCCGTCAGCCGTTGGGAGCGCGGCGAAGTCACCCCGGGCATCGACATGATGAAGCTCATTGCAGCCGTAACCGGAGAGCCGCTGCCCCACCTGCTCGAAATGCCCGAGCATTATTGCCAGAGCTGCGGCATGATACTCACGCCCGACGACTGCGGCACCGATGCCACGGGCGCCACGACCGACCATTACTGCAAGTGGTGCTACGACCACGGCAAGTACACCTATGACACCACCATGGAGGCAATGATTGAGGATTGTGCCCCGCGCCTGGCGCAAAACACCGGCATGTCGCTCGACGAAGCCGTCTCGCTCATGGGCGCCGTCCTGCCGCAACTGGAGCGCTGGCGCACCGTGCAAGAAAACGAGGAGCACTACGGTGCCGAGGCGCGGGCGCGCTATGGCGATGAGGCCATCGATGCGGCAAACGAAACGCTGCTGGACATGGACCCCGAGACATGGAACGACATGAAGGAACTTGAACGCGCTGTTCTGGGCCAGCTTTCGATTGCCATGGGCATTGGCGACCCAGAGAGCAACGAGGCTCGTAAGCTTGTCGCGATGCATCGTCGCTGGATTGCTCTCAACTGGGGACACGAGCCCCAAAACGAAGCGTACCTGGGCCTCGCACACGGCTATCTTGCCGACCAGCGCTTTGTTGGCTACTACGACAAGTCCTGCGGCACCGGAGCCACGGCGTTTCTGGTCCAGGCCATCGAGTCGTCGTTGACGCGCGCATAGACCGCGGCGGCTTTGGGTATTTCAATCAAAACCGCAACCGATTGGAGACCTATGACTACTGATCATGAGCTCACGCTGTACGTTATGACCGGCTGCCCGTACTGCATAAAGGTCAAGCGCTTTTTGGCCGATAACGGCGTGACCATTCCCGAACGCAATATATCGACCGATACCGAAGCCGAGCAGACACTCATCGCCGTCGGCGGAAAACGCCAGGTTCCCTGCCTGTTCATCGACGGCAAACCACTCTACGAATCGAGCGACATCATCGCGTGGCTGCAGGAGAATCTGCTCTAGTACGCACGCTCTGTCCGTCCAGGGCCCCAGCCCATACTACCCAAAAGCTGTACGCCAGCATCCAAAGTCGACATTTTTCGACATCTTTGGATGCTGGCGTACAGCTTTTGGGTAGTCATGGACGCTCTTAGCCGGCTAATTGTTTGAGGCGACCTTTGGATTATGGCTGTTTGACGCCTCTGGAAAGGTTTCCGAGAGGGCTGTGGTCAAAAAAGGGCAAATATGAGTACTGCTACCTGTTTAGTAGCAGCGATTTTGATCACTTCAGGAACTATTCAACGTTCCATACGTCCGTAGACGACGCTATTTCTCCTCATATGTTCAATAAAAGTAGCTCCTAATGGGAACAAATCTCATCAGGAGCTACTATTTATAGCAAAATAAATGCAACTATAATGGCAACAGTACTCATATTTGCCCTTTTTTGACCACGACCCTCCAGAATAGCCGCTGAGGACGACACTAAATGACAAAATCCGGCACTTGGACGTTCTTATATGACTAGTCATTGAAGGACACCTAACGACTACTCCCATTCGCGACACACTGTGTCGCGAATTAAGCTGGTCCCATTATCGAAGACCAGTGAGAGCTCCTGCTCAGAATCTCGATAGCTTAATAAAGCACTCCCCTCCGGAAGTTCAATGAGCATCCAAATTCCAGGCTGAAAAGCAAAGGAGTATCGAAGCCGTCAATGCTCATTTCCTATCGAACACGCGGGTCAAAACAAGCTAATTAGCCTGATAAACTGTTTGTATTATTGTCTACAAAACTGTATACAAAAAGAGTATCCGTTGACCTCTGCTCGACATTATGCCGATCGATAGGAGGCGCTATGGACGCTAAGCAGCTCGAAAAGATGATGGGGTTTGCCCCCGGAGAGTTGGAGAAAACCGCGGAAGCCTACGAAAAAGATGAGTGGCCGAAAGGTCGCACCATCAAGTTGGGAAGGCCACCAATCTCTGATGAGCCAAGCGTTGTTTTATCGGCACGTGTGGGCGAATCGGTTCTTGAAGCGTTTGATGCAAAAGCAAAGCGCCATGGGCAAACACGTACGGAGCGACTCAGGGAGCTCATCACACTCGATGCGATGATTGCCTAGTCACCCTCCGAACCCAAACATGTACGCCAGCATCCAAAGTCGACATTTTTCGACATCTTTGGATGCTGACGTACAGTTTTTGCGGGTAGTCATCGGGGACGTTCTTAAATGACTAGTCGCTAAAGAACGTCCCCGATGACTAACTAGCCGCGGAAGCGAGCTATGGGTGCGAGTGGCTGCTCGCGAAAGACCCGCTCGACGGCGGCGCGGTATTCGTCGACCTTTTTGGTCTTACGTACGAGCTTGTGAACGGTAGCGGGGTCGGCGAAAGCGCACTTGGCGTAGAACCACCACTCCTTCATACGAAAGACCGCGTTGCCGCCAATCTCTTCTGCATAGACCGCAAACAGCGTGTCGTGGAAACGCTGCAGTTCGGTTGCCGTGGCAGCAGGACCGCCCTTAACCATGCGAGCCAGCGCGGGGTTCGCAAGCAAGCCACGCCCCAGCATCACATGGCGTGTGCCGGGATAGGCCTCCGCCAGCGCATCCATATCCTCAAGATCAAAAATGTCGCCGTTATAGGCAACCGGGAACGGCGCACGCTCCAGAGTCTCGCCATAGAACTCCTTGCGCGGCGAGCCCGTATAGCGGTCCTTTTGCACACGCGGATGCACGATTAGCTCTGCCAGCGGCATGCGGCAATACAGATCGAGCACGCGCTCATACTCGTCGTCGTCCTCGAGCCCCAGCCTAGTTTTGACCGATACCGGCAACGGCGACCGCTCGCACACATCGCTCAAGAACACCTCGAGCTCGTCGAGATTGCGCAAGAAACCCGAGCCCTTGCCCTTGGCGACAACCGTTCCCGAGGGGCAGCCAAGGTTAAGATTGACCTCACGGTATCCCATGTCGGCGAGTACCTGTGCCGCCCACACAAACTCGTCCGCGTTCTTGGACATGAGCTGGGGCACTACGTTGAGCCCCTGGTTGTTGGCAGGATCGATCTCCTTAAACGCCTTGCCGCCAAAGCGGTTTCCCACCCGCGGCGGCGGCAAAAACGGCGTGTAATAGCAATCGAGCGCGCCGAAGCACTCCGCATGCACGCGACGGAACACATGCCCGGTAATCCCCTCCATAGGGGCCAACGATAGAATCATCTACTCTTCTCTCATATCAACGAACGTGACAAAGGGACTGTCCCTTTGTCACATTATTCGGAGCGCAGGGCTTCGACGGGGTCCTTCCTGGATGCGCTGCGGGCAGGCAGCAGGCCGGCAACGACCGTTAGCAGCACCGAAATTGCGATGAGCACCAGCGCATCCTGCGCGGGCAGGCTCATCAGGTTGGGGACCTGTTTGGCCGCAAGCGCCCAGGCATTAACCGGGAAGCTCACGGCTACCACGACGACAATGGCAAAGACGCCGGCGATGAGGCCCTCGATAAAGGTCTCGGCGTTGAACACGTTTGCCACGTTGCGCTTCGACGCACCGATTGCGCGTAGGATGCCGATCTCCTTCTTGCGCTCCAATACGCTGATGTAGGTGATGATGCCGATCATGATGGAGCTCACCACCAGGCTGATACTCACGAATGCGATGAGCACCAAGCTGATGGTGTTCACGATGTCGGTCACCGAACCCATGATGATGCCCATGTAGTCGGTGTACGAAATCGCCTGCTCATCGTGGCCGGCCGCTTTAACCTGCTTGTTGTACGCATCGATGTGATCGAGCACGCGCTCCTTGGCCTCAAAGTCGCGCGGGAAAATCTTAACCGAGATGGGGTCCGCCTCATCCGCATAGCCCAACGTGGCCAGATTGTTGTCGTAGGTGAGCTTCGACGCCTTGGCATAGCTCATCATGAGCGAACTCAGGTCCTCGGCGTCCATGTTGAAATGGATGGCGCGGGCAAAGGCGCTCGCATCCACACGCATAGCACTCGCTAGGTTGGCAAAACACGAAGACATCTGCGTCGCCATCTGGTCCATAAGCCCTGCCGCGCCCACCTTGAGCTGGGATGATACCGTCGACGCTATCTGCTCGCTGATTGCCTTCATCATTTGATCCATAGCCTGCTGCAGATACGGAGCCAGCTGCTTTTGCACATAGTCGGTCATCGCCTGCTGCAGGCGCTCGGCCAGGGCATCGCCGCCGAGCGCTTTGAGCTGGGCCAGGATTTGCTGGGCTGCCGTATCACTCTCAAGATACGCCGAGAATGCGGCAGAGAGCTTTGACGCGTCCTTAAGATCTTCGGGTGACAGCGTCCTAAACTGATCAGACTGCAAAAAGCTCTCAAACAGCTGGTTGGCTAGCGTTCCCACCTGCTGCATTTGCTCGGGCGTAAGTTCCAGGCCGTCAAAGATGCCCGAGAAATCTGGAGCCGGCGCTTTGGCCATGATGTCGCTGAAGTCGATGCCCTTGCCAACGTCCGAGAGGTCAATGTCCAACCCGGATAAGTCGATACCAGAAAGGTCCATACCGCCGGCCGAACCCGAGAGCGCAGACGCATCAAACGAGAACGCGCTCTTGAGCGCCGCCTCGTCCACACTGAACATGCTACCCAGATCCACGCCTTGCTTGGCCTCGCCTTGCAGTTCGTCGAAGGTTTTGCCCGTAAAGACATCCGTCTCGGGGTGAGCAAGCTGCTCTTGCACAATCTGCGAATTTGCGGCGCGTTCCATAAGCTGACGAGTCAGTGCATGCGTATAGGCAATGCCCGGGGTCAATGCGCTCGCGTTGGCCGTCTCGTTAGGTCGCACCACGCCCACAATGCGCACGTCAATACCGTCGGCAACCTTGGCCGTCATAAAGTCGGCATCGTCAGACATGTCAGTCCACATGCCAGTCTCTTCGTTTTTGCGATACGCATCAGCCGGCGACAGCACCTTAAACGTGGTAGACAGCGCATCGTCGTAGGTAAAGTCGGCGCCGGTCTCGGGCGTCTCGATCTTACCGTCGGCCGTAATAGCGCTGTTTACCAGATCGTTGAGCTCATCGATGTCCAGCGCACCGATGCTATAGAGCGTGTAGTCGCCCACCGTACCGCGGCTCGAAAGCACCATCACGGCTTCGTTGGCTGACGTGGGCCAATGACCGGCGACGACATCGTACTGGCTGTCGAGCAGGCTCTGGTCGTCAATCATCTCGTTGAAGACCGAGGTCCCCATGGAGTCCATGCTCACCGTTGCCGCCGAGCTCGCACCACCGCTCATTGCCTCGGTCATAGCATTGGGAACAAGCCGAACGGGCTTCTCGTCACCCTTACCCGCACGATAGACAACCGGCGTGACGCCGTAGCCGTATTGGATAGCGTTGACCTCTTTGTCGATGCCGTCGCCGCCGCCGTCAAGCCATGTCTTAAAGCTCGTCATGTCGTTGGACTTAACGCTCGCAAACATATCCTTTATGGCCGTGACCACGGGAATCTTATCGGTTCCCTTAGCCTTGTCGCCGATGCTGTCGTCGGACGAGCCCTTGCTCTCGGACGCACCATCGTCCACAGCCCCCTGCCCGCCCATCATGGACGACAGGTCGTAATCCTGCTTGGAAATAGTGAGCGGGTAGCTCGAGAGCGTATCCTCCTCGACCTTTTTGATGTAGCCGTTTACGCCATTGGACAGCGCCAGAATCGCCGCGATACCGATAATGCCAATCGAGCCCGCAAAGGCAGTCATGGCCGTACGGCCTTTTTTGGTCATAAGGTTTCGGGCAGAAAGCCCCAGCGCCGTCACAAAGCTCATCGAGGTTTTGCGCGTAGGCTTGGCCTCGCGGCGCGTGGCGTCAACGACATCGAAAGAATCGGAATCGTCGGTGATCTTGCCGTCCGCCAGGTTGACGATGCGTGTGGCGTACTGGTACGCCAGCTCGGGATTGTGCGTGACCATAATAACCAGACGGTCGCGCGCCACGTCCTTGAGCAGATCCATGACCTGTACGGATGTCGTTGAATCCAAAGCGCCGGTCGGCTCGTCTGCCAGCACGATCTCGGGATCGTTGATCAGGGCGCGGGCGATGGCCACGCGCTGCATCTGTCCGCCCGATAGCTGGCTCGGGCGCTTGTTAGCGTGCTCGCCCAGGCCAACTTTCTCCAACGCCTCGCGCGCACGCTGGCGGCGCTCGGCATGTCCCACGCCCGTGAGCGTGAGCGCCAGCTCCACGTTTTCCAAAATGGTCTGATGCGGAATGAGGTTATAGCTTTGGAACACAAATCCGATGCGGTTGTTGCGATAGGCGTCCCAATCGCGGTCGCGGAAGTCCTTGGTCGAGATACCGTCAATCAGCAGGTCGCCAGAATCAAAGTGATCCAGTCCGCCGATAACATTGAGCATCGTGGTTTTACCCGAGCCCGAGGGACCCAGAATGGCCACGAACTCGTTATCGCGAAAAGACAGGCTCACGCTGTCGAGCGCCACCTGCGTAAACGACTGCGTAACGTATCTTTTGCAAATACCTTTGAGCTCCAGCATGGACGTCAACCTCTCCCACGCGGGCACCCTGCCCGCTCTCCTCCGCCGTTCGTATTCGACGCGTTTGTCCTACTCTATCCCATTTTTTGCCGACGCCAGTGAGGAATATAACAAACCGCGCCAAAAAACGAACGGGACGGCGCCCAAAAAAGAGGCCCCAAGTGGGGCCTCTATATGGTGGAGATTATCTTGAAAGGTAGCGGACTACTTTGCACAGCGACACACGATCCACGCTATGCTTTACGCGTTTTCTACTGCTCGCTATTCGCAATCGCCTGGTCGATAAGCTTGTCGAGTGCTGCGCGCTGCTCGGCGGAGCTGATGGCTCCCACGATTGGATCCCCTACGATGTTGCCATTCTGATCGATGACATACGTTGTCGGGAACGAGAACAAATTTGACGTAAACTTACCGGCCTCGCTATCCGACTTGAACCAGATGTTCTTATATGTCACGCCCTTCTTGCTCAGCACCTCCTTGGCATCTGCAATCTCGCCCTTGTTGCCATCGAGCGTAAAGGAATTGACGCCCACGACCTGGCCGCCCTTCTCGGCAAGCTCCTGATTCAGTTTCTCAAGATCGCCCAACTCACCCACGCACGGCTTGCAAGTGGTGAACCAGAAGTTCATGACGGTAACCTTGTTCTTAGAGAACAGCTCGTCGCTGCTCACGTCGTTGCCGTCCAGGTCCTTGCCCGTAAAGCTGGGGAACTTCGTCGCCTCGCTCGAAGCATTGGCACCAGCCGTCATGCCAGCGGTCGAAGCGTCGACGCTCTCGCCTGCGCTCGGCGTGCTTCCACAGCCGGGGAACTCCTTCTCCAAGCTCTCGAGCTTGTCCTCAATCTCCTTGATCTGCTGTGCACCGGTCTTGAGCGTCTTAAGCTCATCCGCCGTGAACTCATCCTTGGCACCGTCGATGGTCTTGAGCAGGAAATCGCCGTAATTGCTGCCGTCCTCAATCATTGCCGAGTCTTTATTTGCCGCATTGAATACCTTTTCCCACAGCGCGTTATCACTCGAAAAGATCTCGTTCTCCTTCTGCATGAGCTTCGCATACAGCTCGGCGGCCTCGTCGGCATTGGCCGGCTTCTGCGCAGTGAGTTCTGCGATCTTAGGATCGGAGCTCGCAGATTCGCTCACATTGCCACCGGGCGCCGAACATGCCACAAGGCACAAGGCCAATACCGGCACCATAAACAGGGCCGCAATCTTAGAAAGCTTCATAGTCATTCCTCCGTTTTGTCGAAGCTTGTTTACTTTTTATCGGCGGTCAAGGGAAGCTTTTCCGCCGACACATCCAGGCCATAGCGATAGCTGATGGCATCGACAGGACAGGCCCCGATGCACTTTCCGCACCGGATACATTCGGCATGATTGGGCGCGCGGACCACATCAACGTCCATCTGACAAACCTTTGAGCACTTGCCGCACGAGACACATTTGCACGCGTCGACCTGAATCCCCAACAAGGACACCTTATTCATGAGCGCATAGAATGCGCCGAGTGGACAAATCCATTTGCAGAAGGGGCGGTAGAACAAAACGCTCAGTACTACCACGGCAATGAGAACGGCAAGTTTCCAAGTAAAGAGATGTCCCAACGCAGATCGAATGCCGGCATTGGCAATGGCCAGCGGAATGGCGCCCTCGAGCACGCCCTGAGGACAGACGTACTTACAAAAGAACGGGTCGCCCATGCCCACGTCGTTAACCACCAGCACAGGCAGCAATACCACAGCAAATAGCAGCACAACGTATTTGATATACGTAAGCGCCTTGAGCCTTTTTGTCGAAAGCTTTTTGCCGGGAATCTTGTGAAGCAGCTCCTGCAGCCAGCCAAACGGGCACAGAAAGCCGCATACAAAGCGCCCCAGCAGCACGCCGAGCAAAATGAGCGTACCGGTGACGTAGTAAGAAAAGTTGAACTTGGATGAACCTACTACCGACTGGAACGACCCGATGGGGCACGCACCCGATGCCGCGGGGCACGAATAGCAATTAAGTCCAGGTACGCAGACTGTTTTTCCCGCGCCCTGATAGATGCCGCCTTTGGCAAAGTTTGGCAGGTGAATATTGGTGACCAGCGTCGCCGCCGCCTGAATGAATCCGCGAAATCGGACCAAAACATGCGACGCAGTGTTTTCTCTTTTATCCAATTCCGATACACTCCAAGCACAGCCTAATCGCTTTGGCCAGCACGGCATCCGCCTCGCCACGCATAACACCAAAGCACACCATGGTAATTCCGACGATCAACAAAGCGACCTGTACCACGGGTTTTACCGCTTTGAACAACCTGACCACTCCTTTCGTTACGCGACCATTGGACCATATCGACTATAAAATCCGTGTTAAGCGCGATTTGGAATGTGCAAGGAGACTGTTATGCGTATTTTGATCGTCGAAGACGAGCGAGCACTGTGCGATGCAATCGCACGCAGCTTGCGAAACTTGGCGTACAGTGTCGACTGCTGTCACGACGGACAGGAGGCGCTCGACCTACTGGACGTTGAGGCCTTCGACCTCGTGGTACTCGACCTCAACCTTCCCCGCATCGACGGCATGACCGTACTCAGGGAACTTAGGAAAACTGACTGCGAGACTAAGGTACTGATTCTGTCCGCACGTGGCGAAGTATCAGATAAAGTCGCCGAACTCGATGCCGGCGCCAACGATTACCTCACCAAGCCGTTTCATCTGGACGAGCTTGCGGCAAGGATCCGCAGCCTCACCCTCAGACGCTTCGCACAAAGCGACATAGTATTAGCCTGCGGAAAGCTCAGCTTTGACACCAAGGCGCGCATCGCTTCCGTGGACAGCGAGGCTTTATCTCTTACGCGCAAGGAAACGGGAATCTTGGAATACCTGATGCTTAATCAGGGGCGTCCGGTAAGTCAGGAGGAGCTTATCGAGCACGTTTGGGATAGCAGCGTGAACAGCTTTAGCAACGCAACCCGCGTTCATATCTCGTCGCTCCGCAAAAAGCTACGCAGCGCTTTGGGATACGACCCAATTCGCAATCGGATTGGAGAGGGCTACGTTATGGAGGATAGCGAATGAAAAGGCTTTCGCTGCAATGGCGCATAACGATCATGACGGCACTGCTGACGTGTGCAGCGTGCGTGCTGACGAACTGCCTGGTCGGCTATACGGGCATGCGCTACATGGATGCCATCGGCAGTAACATCTCGGCCTTTAACGCAACCGGCGAAGATTCACCCCAGGCGTTCGACCCAACGAAGGCGACCCCCAATGACAAGGTCACGATCGTCGTAAACGACGCGCAGGAGTCTTTTGGCGCGACAACCTGGTGCATCACGGCCGGAGTCACACTCCTTGGCGGCGCGCTGGCATACTTTGCGAGCGGCCGTGCGCTCAAACCGCTACGAGCTTTTGCCGCCCAGGTTGAGCGTGTGCAGCCTGACAACCTAAGCGAAATCAGACTCAGTGAAGATGTGCCCACCGAGCTACAGCGATGCAGCGCCTCTTTCAACGACATGATCGCCCGTCTTGGCGAAGGGTTCTCTGCGCAGCGTCAGTTTACCGGCAACGCCGCACACGAGCTGCGCACCCCGCTCGCCCTTATGCAAGCACAGATTGAACTATTCATCTCTGAGCACTCCGGTTTGCAACCCGAAACAGCCGAGCTGCTCGGCCTGCTACAAGAACAAACCGAGCGCATGTCTCGAATGACCAAGGTATTACTCGAGATGAGTGAGCTCCGCAGCGTTCCTTGCGAGGACGATGTTGAACTCGGTCCCTTGTCCGAAGAGGTCCTCACCGACCTTGCGCCACTTGCCGAAAATAAGGGCATAGCCCTCAATTGTGCTGGAGACGCTTTAGTAATCGGGAACGATGCGCTCCTCTATCGGCTGGTGTTCAACCTGGTCGAAAACGCCATCCGCTATAGCCGCACCGACTCGAGCGTTACCGTCTCCATCTGCGACAACGACAGCCACGTGTTCCTGCGAGTCGAGGACCAGGGCCCGGGAATACCCAAGCAGTACCGTGAGAGCATCTTCCAACCGTTCTTTCGCCTGGATAAATCCCGCAGCAGGGCATACGGCGGCGCAGGACTCGGGCTAGCGCTTGTTTGGGAGATTGCAGCGCTTCACGGTGGCACGGTAGAGGTCGAAGCAAATTCCGAGAACGGAACCGTGATGCTCGTGACCCTCTCAAAGGGGGCCACCACGTGATCCGACTGTCCAGGAGTCCCACTCGACATTGTGAAACGCGTCCCAAAACTTGGACATGAGAAATGGGAGACAGTTCGCATCTATGCCGAGGACGAAGTCCTGGCGGGGATTCAGGATGCGCAGAGGAAGCTTGCGGCAGAAAACCCCGACAGAGTCGTGACCGTCGGCGGCAACTGTATGGTGTCGCCTGCCCTCTTCGATTACCTGCACGGGAAATACGAGAACGTTGGAATCGTCTGGATCTATGCGCATCCGGATGTATCCACGCTGAATGATGGCTACCCCAACGCTCACGCCATGGTACTTGGCAGCCTTTTGGAACAGGGTGCACCGCAACTCGTTTCGCGGATGCGGCATCCGGTGTTTAAGCCGAGCGATGTCCTGCATGTCGGGCTACAGCAGCTCCACGACTATCAGGAAGTTTGCTTAAACAAGCATAGGTGTTGCGGTTTTAGCCGATGTCCTCATGGAGGAAAACGACATGCTGGGTCTGTCTGATTAAAGTCCAACAGTTTCCATGAGGCATCTAGCACGGTAAAAGCTAAAGACCCGGGAGACCCCAAACTGTCAACCATCTTTACGGGTGCAAGGGAAACGGGCAAGACAGCCCCCTCTCGCTCCTATCCGAAACGGCGCTTGAACACGGCTGGATTGCAGCGAATGTCTCCGCCATGCCCGGCATGCTCGAAGATATCATCGAGCACACAAAGGAGGCCGCAGGCCGTTACCTCTCGCAGCCCCATACACGCGTGAGCGGAGTTCAAGTTGGGCAGCGGGGCGGTTTAGCGCGCCAATATAATCAAATCGTGCACTTCCATAGCCTCTCGTCTACGTGGTGTACCGTCGTCTCCCCTTTTATCAGAGTTGGGCGATTTTCAGGCACCCGAGCTGAACTCAAATTGAACTCAACGATGCCTTATCGGTCGAGGGCGTCCTAGCGAGAATATACAGAGGCGCACATTTCGCAGGGAACCTCCCATTCGTTATCATATCGGGATGCTGTCAAGGCAGCGTCAATGCGTTCGACCTACACCTTCTCGCTTTTCGAGGCCTCGTCTGCAGGACCATCGGAATCGATACGGAATCGATCGGCATACCATTCATCCGAAGCAATCACCTTATGGAGCATCTGGAGATGCAGGTCGACATAGTGGCAGAACGCCTTGCCGCATTCCACGAGAGGCGCATTGTTTCTCTCGTTGGGCTCGGCTCCAAAATTAAACTCGACCTCATAGCCCTCCCCAGGCACACCCATGCTCGGCAGAATATCAATGGAGAAGTGGACGAATCCAGACGTCACCTTGTATACATCTTTTACCTTTGGATCGAACTTCTCGAGTAAGTCTTGAAGTCTTCCATCGGACATCTTCTCACCCGAGAAATCTTTCAGCTTGTTCACAGGCACACCTTGAAACACCTGCTTGAGAAAGTCATCCTGGTCTTCGGCGGCGAATAATGCGAATGTCCGCAGGCAGACTCCAACCTGTGCGCGGAGAAGCTGGGCGACGCAAACAAGATTCCTCGACTCGAGCATGGAGATGAATCCGTCTATCAGTCTCATCGCATACTCAGAGGAGGATGCCAGATATAGATCCCATTGGGTAAAGTCGCCGTTCATGAAGGGAATCACTGCATTGCGCTCGGCGACTCTCAAGGCACTCAGGCTTTGTTCTATTTTCTCAGCTTCTTGTTTGAACTGTTCGCTATCCAAAATGCCCCCAAATGCCGGCTTCTCAACAAATCAAAAAAGCAAGAGAGACAGAGATTAGGTTCCTGCTCCACTGAACCCGCGCTTCCAGTCGAGACACTCCTCCTCGAAGATCTCCCCAGAGTCCCGCCTCTCGCGCCCCTCACGGAACTGTCCATATCAGTGTAGCCAATCCAAGCACAGCCCCACCGCACGGCCCAGTCGCTTCCGGTCCTGCGTGGCCCCGTGAAGGCGGAAGGGCGTGGTTGTCGTCATCGCGTTCCTTTCTCCTCGTACCTTTTTGGGCATGCGTCACGGGCCCCCGCGCGGCGCTGAGAGCGAATCGGCGCAGGCTTGGGGCCAGTTGCGTAGAGGTTGAGGTTCGGGTTTCGCCGGCTTACGCAGCTTGGCGGGCAGAGCGCCCGGGCTCGCTGCGCCTAGGGCGCGGCGGGATCCGCGACGCCGGAGGTGTCGATCTCGCCCAGATTGGCGAGCTGCTCGATGAGGGGGAGGCCCATCGGGTCGTCCACCTCGACGCCGCCGAGCACGATGGTGCTGTCGCGTGTGTCTATTTGGGTTGTGAACACGGCCGGGTCGAAACCCGAAGCGATAAAGCCAATGCCCGCGAGGACAACACCCGCGGCAACGAGCCCGCCCGCCACGGCGAGGTAGATCTTCTTCGCACTGGTCATGGTACTCACTCCTTTCTACGCCGCGAGATGCGCGGCAGCGCCGCCCTTCTCGCCCTTACCCTTCCAGAAGGGCGAGGCGGCCTTCCTCGCCCAGAACGCCGAGAGGCGCGCAATTTGTTTTGAGGCTGCCCAAGCGCCAGCACCAACGAAGAGCGCCACGCCGACGAGGCCGAGCCCCACGCCCGCCGAGGCGAGGGCGTACGGGAAGTGGCCGATGGTGACGCCGCTTACGGCAAGCAGGAGCTCAACTACGCCCACGCCCCCGAGTGCCGCCGCGACGATCCACACGCAGAGCGCCAGCACCCAGATGCAGATATAGACCGTGACGGCCACGGCGGCGAAGGCGGCGAGCAGCGGCACCCACACCGGGGAGCCCACGATGGTCAGCACCCACAGCAGCGCGGTGCTGCGCCGGCGCGTCCTCGCGATCGCGCGCGGCACGGCGGGCAGGTCGTCGAGCGTGGCCTCCGCCACCTCGCCGGGCGTGCCCATGGCGGCCACGGCTTCCTCCTCGCTCATGCCGTCCTCCATGCGGTCGGCGATGGCCTCCGCATAGAACGCCTTGGTCTCCTCCATCTGTTCGGTCGGCAGGCAGGCGAGCAGCTCGCCCAGCCGGTCCAGGAACTCATCGCGCGTCATGGTGCGCCCCCTCAACGTATGCGTAAATCTCCCGTACGGACGGCCACTCGGCCAGGAACTCCTCGATGCGCGCTCGCCCGTCGTCCGTGATGCGGTAGTACCGGCGCAGCCGCCCGTTGTGCTCGGCGGAGCGCGCCGTGATGCACCCGGCCTTCTCCAGGCGCTTGAGCAGCGGGTAGAGCGTCGACTCCGTGAGCCCCATGCTCGCCGGTACGTCCTTCACGATCTGGTAGCCGTAGGACTCCTCGCCGGAGACGGCCGCGAGCACGCAGGCCTCCAGGAAGCCGCGCTTCATCTGTGCCTCCATCCGCACACCTCCTCTCGTCATATACTATGCTATACACACTATACGATGCAAGGTATTAGACGTCAACTCTCATCGCGAAGATTCTCCGGCCCCTGCGCGCTGCGAACGTGATATCGCGGGGCGGTTGGCATTATGCATGAAACGTCAAGTAACGCTCTTTTGATCCACTTCCACTCGGCCCCATATGCCTTGTACAACACCCCCCCTTCAACCTTGGGTTCAAGGGAGCCGCTAGGCTGGGCGTGCCGGACGGTAAGGTCCTGGACGCGATGGTGGACTTCTCCGATGCCATAGGGGTCATGGGTCTACGCCGATGGAGGCCCACGCACGCGGCAGGGCTCGCCCGTCACCGCTGGTCGCCGGACGGTCCCCACGCCCCGCTCGCCAACGCGCAGGCGACAGCAGCAGTCCAGCGCTAGCTGGAGACGCCGGAATGCCCAGAAGATGCGTTTCCCATCACTGCGACAGAGCTTTTTGCAGGGGTGGCAATTTTTCCTAATATCGAGGTCAGCTTGGCTTCGGTAGCCACCTTGAGAGCATCGCCAATAGACTCTTCCTTTATGCGTTCGGCATAATCGTAGGCAATACCCAAAAATTCCAGTCCCGAGTAACAGGAGTACAATTGCTGCCAGTGTTGCCAGCTGTTGGGAGATGGAAGATGGACTGCGATGGCTACCCATGCGTTCCCATGCCGTTGATGTGCACCGCCTTTGTGCCGGGGCAGATTGACGCTGCGGTTGCAGGCATTTCCGACCCCAATTCGCGTGCCATTGCCACGGCAGAAGCGCTGTACTTTCGCGGACAGGCCACGCTCGCCGCCGAGGCAGCACGCCCCTATCTTGACGCCACCGACCCCGCACTGCGCTATTCCGCATGCCTTATCTGCGGATATGCCAGTCTGTCGCTCAATCGTATCGCCGATGCCCGCCGTTGCCTTGCGGGCATCCTCGATACGCCAACTGACGAGGAATCGCCCGCCGTCCACGCCACGCATATCCTATTCGCCTCCGCCGCGAGCGTCCTGCTGCACTTGCCTTCCCCGCATTCCGCCGAAGAGTTTTATCCGCTTGCGGCGCATCTGCCCGAAGGCCTGCGCCTGTTCGCCAGCTACGTGATGGCGCATGCCCTGTATCTGCGCGGCGAATACGGCCGCAGCCTGGGCATGGTGGAAAATGCCCTGATCATGAAACAGGGAAGCTATCCCATCTCGGAACTGTTCCTGCACCTGGCGGCTTCCATGGCATGCATGAGCCTCAAGGACATCGACGCCGCAAAGGCACATTTCGGAGCCGCTTGGGACATTGCGCGCCCCGACGGCCTTATCGAGCTCATTGGCGAGCACCACGGCCTTTTACAGGGGCTCATCGAGGCATGCTTAAAATCGCAATATCCCGACGATTTCGCTCGCATCATCGAGATTACGTATCGATTCAGCTACGGCTGGCGGCGCATCCACAACCCCGATTCGGGTGAGGACGTGGCCGACGATTTAACGACCACGGAGTTCACCATGGCCATGCTCGCCTGCCGCGGTTGGACCAACGCCGAAATCGCACGCCACATGGGAGTATCGCCGGGCACCGTTAAAAACCGCCTATCAGGAGTGTATGCCAAGCTTGGTATCGGAACTCGCGCCGAGCTGATTGCCCACATGTTGCGCTAGCGGCCAGACTGCCCGGCGTATCGAAAGCGCTCCGGGGGCCTGACGCTTTCGCGCACTCAAATTGGACGTTTTGACCCTTGAACGGCACTACCGCCACGGGGCGACTTCTCGCAAAATTGGATTATTTCCTCCGATGTTTGCGGGATGGGAGCCAAAGATGCTTGATCGCCGTTCGTTACTTGTTGCCGGAGCGTCCTCGCTGGCGAGCATTATGTTGCCGCGCGTGCCGGGAAGCGCAAACGCCTTCATATTGCCGTTCGCGCCCACCGAAGCCTATGCCGACGAAAAAGACCCCTTCAGGGTGCTCGTTCTCTCGCGCACCATGTTTGGTGTGGTCGTGGTCGACGTCGCCAACAAGAATATACCCATCAAGGGAGCCCAGGTCACGCTCGCGTCGCGTTATGCCGCGGGCAAGCAGCTCTCCGCCACTACCGACGACGAGGGCACGGCCATCTTTGAGGTCGCGCCTCTTTCGGAAGGCTACGTGGACGAGGCAACGCTTCTCGACGCGTACGACTTTAACGGCGGCATCTCCATTAGCATGGCGGGCTACCGTGATGTCGAGATTCCCCTCGCGCGTGTCCAAGGCGGTACCGCCATTACCGCACCCACACGTCCGCTCTCCGATGGCGAGCCGTACTTTCGACAGCTCACGTTCGACGAATGGGACATCCAGTACGCCGACGCCACGTTTATAGCAATGCCAGCGGACGAAGCAGCAAACGAGCAGCCCGATACGCACGCCTTTACCGTGCAGGCACATCTGCCACAGGGTGGACAGGCAACGCTGCGCATCAACAAAGTGACGCCTGCCGCGGGCAGCTCACCCGAAACCTTCACGCAGATTGGCCAAGTCAAGGCCAGCGCATCGGGCGCGGATAATCTGGCGACGTTCACACTCGAAGACAAGTTTCTCGACGCGGCATCGGGCCTTCTGGAAGAAGGGTGCAAGCTGCGCTTTGTCCTCGACTATCAGGGCAAAACCTACACGCTCTCCTCCCCCATGGCCGTTGTCACCGCGCCGGCCGCAAAGGCGGAATCAGGCTCGACCACCATCATTCCCACCACCATGGACCAAGAGATCACTCCGTTTGATTTCCCCGCATCGTTTCCCGGCATCGGTGGTAATAAGTTCACGTGTTGGATGCCCACATTTCCAATCCTCTTCGATTTCTCGTTTGCTGGATACGTGCTGTTTGGCGGAGGATACAAACCAGCCAGCTATATGAACGATTCGGGCAATCCGGATCCGGAGTACTGGAAGAAGTCACCGCGTGAGTCGGGCGCCAAGCAGGCAAACCGCTACCTCGACGAGATGGAGGGGAAGTGGAATCAGTACAAGAGTATGAGTGCCGGTTCGGGTACCGATCCAAGAAACACCAAGCTCCTTCGCCACCATTGCACGCTGCTGTTCACGATGGATATCGCCACACAGTTGTACGGCTCGCTCGCCTACGATTGGGTGGGCAAAACCTGGGGCAACAACAACGACCCCGCATACGGCAATATTAAGGCCCTCTTCCAGGTAAGAACCGACCTCAATTGGACCGAGCAGTTTACCCTAGGACCGGTACCGTTTTTCCTAAACGTCAACCCCTGGGTGCTGGCGAAGCTGGCGCTCGCCGTGGGTGCCCACACGCACGGCAGCGGCGCGGCGTTTTTCAAGAACATTTCGCTCGACTATTCAAACACCTCGGGCTCATTCACTATCCAGATCGGGCTTGCCGTCACCTTTGGCGCCGGCGTTGCAGGCGTCGCCTCGTCTGCCGTGCGTGGCGCCGCATCCCTCACCCTGTTCATTGGGTACGAGAAGGCGGACGGGCACCAGCTTCCGCGGCTGCGCGTGGGTGCAGACGTCGATGTCGATGTGATACTCCAGTTCGTAATGTTCAAGTGGACCACCAAGGCTTGGTCGGGGTCGTGGCCCACACTCCTCGATTCGTGGAATATGTCGGTGAACAATGGCAACCAGTATGTGCTCCAGCGCTCTGAGCTCGCATTGGGTGGAGATACGCCTTACACGCTGGATGCCCGCTTCGGCATGCCCGGCAACATCGAGGCGGGCGGCGTGCCGCAATTTATCGCATCGGCCACCATCGTCACCAACGCCGAGCTGCTCGCACGCGCTGAGGTTATGGCCACTGCAAGGAATGTCGAGCCTACCGTACGCGATTGGGACCGGTCGGTCACGCGCATTGAGCTCGAGGCAGATGCAGAAAGCGACGACACGGGACAGATCGAGCATTTCGTCCACGCACTGATAGAAAACGACGAAAACGCCGCGCCGATGTATGCGTACACCCATATCGGGCAGACGAAGGACGCCGTTGCGGACCCCAACGCCAATTCTGCTGGTGTATCGGAGGACGAGCGTGGCGGCATCAAGCCCTCGAGCGACAACGTGCTGTTTACTGGCGTGCTCAGCGAAGCCCACATGAAGCTGACGATTATCGCCGGCGTAGAATGCCTGTTCCGTATCGCCTCGGTGCGCTACGGCGACAATGGCCGCTCGCGCCTAGTGGTGCACACAAAGGCAAACGGCACGTGGTCCGCTCCCACGCCCGTGGACTTCCCCCTTGGGTTTGGCGAGGGCGACGTGGAGCGCAGCGGCATATTCGATTACGACTTCGACGTGGTGGAATATACAGACGGGAGGGGAAACCAAGACGCCTACGTGCTGCTGGTCTCGGGCGAGCGCCCCAACGGCGACAACACCCTTTTCGATACGGCAAGCACAGCCGGCATACTGTCCGTTGTGCGTCTGCGCATAAGTAATGACGAGACCCGCGCGGTATCGCACACGTCATGGCGCAGCATCTCGCGCGGCCGCCTTCAGGAGGATGGCTACCATTGTCTGCAGTGCCCGCGTATCACGGTGGGCAAGACGCTGGTCGACGGGCGCCTGTCGGGTGCCTACCTCCACCGCCGCGGAACCACCGCAGAAAAGGCGCTCGGCAGCGAGGCTGAGGTTGCGCTGGAGTGCTTTACCCTATGGTCGGACGTTTCGGGCGACAGCCTGACGTTCCGCCAAGTTCTCCGCTTTCCGCAAGCACCGTCGAGCATCGAGCTCGGCGCGCCCGAGAATATCAACGGCAAAATGGTGGTGCCCGTTGCATACGAGACTGCAGGCGGTTGTGGCTGTGCACCGTACGCCGTGATCGGCCAGTCCATTGCGGGCTGGGGCGTTATGTCGCCAGATGCCACAGTACCCCACGCGGTGCCGTGGCCGCAGCACACGGGCTTTTTGGCTACCGTCAACGAGCAACTGCAGCATATTACTTGGGCACGAGGCGCATCGGCATTTGCAACGCAGCCCGTGGGTGCCGCAGGCTGTGGCCCGGCATCGTTTAGCGTAAGCAACAACGGCAGGTGCGTGCTCTATGTAGAGAACACCGATGGCAAGGTGGGACAGACCTACGACGAAGAAGGCAACCCGGTAGCAGTGATGGGCAAGCACTTCCGCATCTTCGCCAGCACCTTGGCAGGCGATCTGTTTACGGAGCCGTTCGTGATGTGCGAGCTGGACCATCCCGTCGATCAGATAACGACATTTTTGACGTCGGGGAGCATGCTCTCCGCGCTCGCTACGCACATTGTGAGCGCGGAGAAGAGCGAGGCAGAGCTGCACAGCATCGAAGTGCCCTTGGTGGCGTGTGCCACTCCGACGGGCGCAGTCGCTACCTCGGGCGCGGTGGTGCCTGGAGCAGCAGGCGAATCCTTCATGGTCACGGTGCGAAACGACGGCAACACCTTGCTGACCGCCGGCACGATCGATCTGTACCGAGAGGGCTCCAGCCAGCCGTTCTCCAGCGCATCCATCGGGTTCGGAGCGAACACACGCATGGCATCGATCTACGATCCAGAGCTTGCCGAGGACGCTTCGGCCAACGACATGACACACGTGAAGTACGCGCTCGAGACGCTGGGCGCACGTTTTGCAACGCACCCACTGGTAGCCGACAGTGGCAACGCCGTGCTGGCACCAGGTTGCACGGCACAGTTCCGCATGAGCTTCGCCATCCCCGAGAGTTGGAGCGACGAAGTGGGCAAACGCGTAACGCTGTATGCGAAGGCGCGCGACCTGGTGGCGCTCGATCCCGTAACGCTCGAGGAAATTCGACCGGGCGCAAACTCGGCGCTGGGTGCCGTACTGCACGAGCTTCATGTGCCCGACGCGGCATGCGAACGCTCAGAAGTTCAGGTCGGCGTATGCGACAGCGCGGATACGACAGGGCTTCACGACGCCCCGATGACAGCGGATGGCGATGGCGGCTCGAGTGGCGGCGGTTCCGGCACGGGAGGCAGCTCCGGCGGAAGCAGCTCCGGCAGTGGCAAGGACCACGGCAATAACAAGCGCTCCGGAAAAGCGGGCGCGCTTGCGGGCACGGGCGATGTCAACGTCCCCCTGACGGCAGCCGCAGCAGCACTCGCCGCAGCCGGCGCCGGCCTCGTCGCCTACAGCGCCCGCCGCACGGCGCTCGAAAACGACACCGCCGATGAGGTCAATTCGGATACGCCTCACTAGCTCCCAGTTACCTTTGCGAGAGACGCCGACTCGGCTCATCGAACACCAAAAGGGCTGGTTCTGGATACCCAGAGCCAGCCCATTGCGCATTAGATATCGTCAGTGGAGTCGAGTTCTGCCTCGAGCTTGGCACGGCGTCTTTTCGCCGTGAAAAACGTTGCGCACAGGCCAGCAAACGTGGCCGCGAAAATCGTCGCACCGCAGAACACGCCCGTGGCCAGATTCGCCAACCAAAAGACGCTTTCGAGCGGTACGATCTGCGCCTCAGCGATACAACGCATTGCGGCAATAACAAGCGCGAACGCGGCGCCGCTAAGACCGCTGAGAAGCAGAAAATATCCAACAGGAAGATGCTCGGTTTGCCCAAAACGATTGGTGTCGACATAGCCCTTCCGCGTTTGCAGTCCTGCGCAAATCAACATCACGAGAACGAGCCACAAATACATGGCTGCCTCGAACGGCGTTGCAAAGCCATGCGGCATTTCACTGGCGTCGCTGTGAACCCACGCAACCTGTCGAGCTATAAACTGGTAGAAAAATATCATCAACATGCCAAACGAAAGCAGCACGAAACCAATCTTGTAGATCTTCGCGCTCTCAGCCTCCAGGCGCTCATCCTTTGGGCCGGCATATTCACGCCACTTTTGCACGAGTTTTAAATCTTCAAATTTCATAGCGAACTCCTAAAGAGCGTTAGGGTCGACGTCGATCCCGTCTTCCCAAAACAGATCGTTCAACGTAACGCGTAGCGCTTTGCAGATCGCCACACATAAATTGAGCGTGGGGTTATAGCCGCCCGCCTCGATTAGGCCGATAGTCTGGCGCGTAACGCCCACGGCCTCGGCCAAGTCAGCTTGCGAAAGGCCAACCGCCGCGCGCGCCGCCTTCATGCGTAGGTTCTTTTTGCCCGGCATGGAGTTCCTTTCGTAGTAATGGACAGATATCCGTTGCAACATGACAGAAATATATTGCATCCATCAGAAGATGCCAACTATATATGTCATTATGAAAACCATGTCTGTCATCGCCATGCAGACATACCAATTTCAATTCGCCATTCAAACTTACTCGGACAAAACCGACTCGGTTTTGTCCGAGCAAACGAAATCCATCGAACTCCGAACGATTGTTCGATGGATTTCGTGTTGGTTGGAATCGCCCAAGGGCTGGGCTATGCTAACTTGACTATCTATATGACTTAAACGCAGCAAGGGAACACCGAGAGAGCGAGTATGGCAAAAAACACCGCAAACTATGGTAACGACAGTATCCGCCAGCTCAAGGACGAGGAGCGCGTACGCCTGCGCCCCGCCGTTATCTTTGGCTCGGACGGGCTCGACGGCTGCGCGCATGCCGCCTTCGAGATCCTGTCCAACGCCGTTGACGAGGCGCGCCAGGGCTACGGCAAGCTCATCACCCTTACCGCCTTTCGCGATGGCTCTATTCAGGTAGAGGACAATGGCCGTGGCTGCCCGCTCGACTGGAACCCTTCCGAGAAGCGCTTTAACTGGGAGCTCGTCTTCTGCGAGCTCTACGCTGGCGGCAAATACAATAACAACCAGGGCGGCGACTACGACTTCTCACTCGGCACCAATGGCTTGGGCTCGTGCGCGACCCAGTACGCCTCCGAATACATGGACGTCACGGTTTGGCGCGACGGCAACAAGTACTCCCTGCACTTTAAGAAGGGCAAGGTCGTCGGCGCCAAAAAGAAGGCACTCGAGATTGAGCCCAGCGACGAGGACCGCACCGGCACCACCATCAAATGGCGCCCCGATCTTGAAGTCTTTACCTCCATCAGCATCCCCCACGATTGGTATCGCGAGACCATGCGCCGCCAGGCCGTGGTCAACGCCAACGTGACCTTCCGTCTGCGCATCGAGGGCGACGACGGCGAGTTTTCCGAAGAGGATTTTTGCTATCCCAAGGGCATCGAGGACTACGTGCTCGAAAAGGTCGGTACCGACTATCTCACCGAGCCCTTCTTTATCGAGGCCGACCGTCGCGGTCGCGATCGCGAGGACCTGCCCGACTACAACGTAAAGATCACCGCGTGCATGTGCTTCTCGCGCACCTTCACGATGCAGGAGTACTACCACAACTCATCGTGGCTCGAGAACGGCGGCTCGCCCGAGAAGGCTGCCCGCAGCGCCCTCACCAGCGCCATCGATGCCTACATCAAGCAACAGGGCAAATACAACAAAAACGAGAGCGGCATTAAGTGGCAAGACGTCCAGGACTGTCTGGTACTAGTAACCAACTGCTTCTCCACCCAGACGTCCTACGAAAACCAGACCAAGAAGGCCATCAATAACCGCTTTATCCAGCAGGCCATGACTGCCTTCTTTAAGGAGCGCCTCTCGACCTACCTGATCGAGAACAAGGACGCTGCCAATAAGATCATGGAGCAGGTGCTCATCAACAAGCGCTCGCGCGAGAACGCCGAGAAGACGCGTCAGAGCATCAAGACCAACCTGCAGCAGAAGACCGACATGGCCAACCGCGTGCAGAAGTTCATCGACTGCCGTTCCAAGGACAAGAGCCGTCGCGAGATCTACATCGTAGAGGGCGACTCGGCAGCAGGCGCCATTCGCACCTCGCGCGACGCCGAGTTCCAGGGCGTTATGCCCGTCCGCGGCAAAATCCTCAACTGCCTGAAGGAGGACTACCCGCGCATCTTTAAGTCCGACATCATCATGGACCTCATGCGCGTGTTGGGCTGCGGCGTGGAGATCAAGGACAAGCGCATCAAGAACCTTGGTGCCTTTGACCTGGACAACCTCAACTGGAACAAGGTCATCATCTGTACGGACGCCGACGTCGACGGTTATCACATCCGTACGCTCGTGCTCACCATGCTCTACCGCCTAGTGCCCACACTTATCGACGAGGGTTACGTGTATATCGCCGAGTCACCGCTCTACGAGATCAACTGCAAAGAAAAGACCTACTTTGCCTACACCGAGCTCGAGAAGAACGGCATCCTCAAGGAGATCGGCGACCAGAAGTGCTCCATCAACCGCTCCAAGGGTCTTGGTGAGAACGATCCGGACATGATGTGGCTCACCACCATGAACCCCGAGACGCGTCGCCTGATCAAGGTGGAGCCCGAGGACGTCACCAAGATGGAGACCATGTTCAACCTGTTGCTGGGCAACGACGAGGCGGGCCGCAAGCGCCATATCTCCGAGCATGGCAAGGAATACCTGGACCAGCTGGACCTGCAATAGCAGCAAATCGATAACGACGGCCCATAAGAAGTTCAAGAGGAAATCGTGGCAAAGAAGAAGACGAAGAACCAGCCGAAGAAAAAGCAGGTCAACGCCGAGAACGTCATCGGCCTGCACTCCGAGGTCACCGACCAGCCGATCACGCAGACGCTCGAGGTCAACTACATGCCCTACGCCATGAGCGTCAACGTCTCGCGTGCGTTCCCCGAGATCGACGGCTTTAAGCCCTCGCACCGCAAGCTGCTCTACACCATGTACAAGATGGGTCTGCTCAAGGGCGAGCGCCAGAAGAGCGCCAACATCGTGGGCCAGACCATGAAGCTCAACCCGCACGGCGATGCCGCGATCTACGAGACGATGGTGCGCCTGGCAACCGGCAACGAGGCGTTGCTCGCACCGTTCGTTGAGTCGAAGGGCAACTTTGGCAAGTACTATTCGGGCGACCTGAGCTACGCCGCCTCGCGTTATACCGAAGCCAAGCTCTCCCCCATCAGCGCCGAGATCTTCAAGGACATCGACAAGGACCCGGTCGACTTCGTTGACAGCTACGACGGCGCCATGAAGGAGCCGCGCCTGCTGCCCACCACGTTCCCCAATATCCTCGTCTCGGCCAATAAGGGCATCGGCGTCGCCATGGCTTCTGACATCTGCGGCTTCAACCTCAACGAGGTCTGCACCGCCACGATGCACTACCTGCAGGATCCCGACTGCGACCTGCTCGAGTACATGCCCATGCCCGACTTCTCGACCGGCGGCGAGATCATCTACCGCCGCGAGGAAATGGAGAAGATCGTCGAGACCGGCCTTGGTAGCTTCCAGATCCGCTCCCGCTGGCGCTGGATTCCCGAAGAGCGCATCATCGAGGTCTACGAGATCCCCTACACCACCAAGACCGATGTCATTATCGAGCGCATCGTTAAGCTCTCCAAAGAGGGCAAGGTCAAGGAGATCGCTGACATCCGCGACGAAACCGACCTCTCGGGCTTGCGCATCGCCATCGACCTTAAGCGCGGCGTCGACCCCGACAAGCTCATGGCCAAGCTCTATCGCTCGACCACGCTGCAGGATTCGTTCTCGTGCAACTTCAACGTGCTGGTCGACGGCTATCCCCGTGTTATGGGCGTGCGCCAGATTCTGCACGAGTGGGTCAAGTGGCGTATTGAGTCCACATGCCGCCGCATTAACTTTGACCTGGGCAAAAAGTCCGAGCGCCTGCACCTGCTGCACGGCCTCGAGGCGATTTTGCTCGACATCGACAAGGCCATCGCCATCATCCGCGGCACCAAGCTCGAAGCCGAGGTCGTGCCCAACCTTATGAAGGGTTTCGACATCGACGAGACCCAGGCCGAGTTTGTTGCCGAACTTAAGCTCCGCAACATCAACGAGGAATACATCCTCAACCGCACCAAGGACATCGCTAAGCTCGAGGGTGAGATTGCCGAGCTTGAGGAGATTCTCTCGAGCGAGGAGAACATCAAGAAGGTCATCAGCGACGAGCTGGCAGCGGTCAACAAGAAGTATGTGATGCCGCGTCGCACGGGCAGGATCGAACCCCATGAGGTCATCGAGGTAAGCCTGGAGCCCGAGGTCGAGGAGTACCCGGTTACCATCATGCTCTCGCGCGATGGCTATCTTAAGAAGATGACGGACCGCGTGCTCAAGAAGGCGACCACGCTCAAGTACAAGGACGGCGACAAACCCTTTATCGAGTTCCCGTCCTCCAACACCCACGAGCTGCTGGTCTTTACCAACAAGAGCCAGGTGTACAAGTGCAAGGTCGCAGCATTTGAGGACACCAAGTCGGCCCAGCTGGGCTCGTACCTGCCGACCGATCTTGAGATGGAACCCGACGAGAGTGTCATCTGGGTCATCGACCCCGAGGACTACAAGGCCGATGTGCTGTTTGTCTTTGAGAACGGCCGCGTGGCGCGCGTTGCACTTGCCGGATACGTCACCAAGACCAACCGCAAGCGCCTCAAGAACGCCATCTACGGTGGCAGCAAGCTGCTATATGCCCAGGTACTCAAGGAGGATCGCGACATCGCGCTGGTCTCGAGTGACTACCGCCTGATGAACTTTAACACGTCGCTGCTCAAGACCAAGACGACCACCAACACGCAGGGCGTCCAGGCCTTTACCGCCAAGAAGGGCCGCTCTGTCACCACCGTCGGCACGACCGAGGAAATCCTTGGCGCCGGCGTCTCCGCCGAGAAGTTCACCACGCAGAGCCTCCCCTCCGCCGGCGCCCTCATGAAAGAAAACGACATGCCGAGCTTGTTTGACTAGGACGACGGCAGCCAAACCGTCATGGTTTTACAAAGCAGCGGGGCCCGAAGCGCAGCAACATCGCGCTCCGGGCCCCGCTCGCTGCAACGTAGTCGGAATAATAGGAATTCCCGTTTTTCACTCCTGCAACCCCACGGCACAAGGCATGTTAAGCCGTTAGCAAGACTTGCAGAAGTTAGCAAAAGTTGCAAAAATTAGCAAAACTTGCAAAGGAGCTACCATGGAGTACAGCAAGAACCCCTTTACCCCAACATTTGGAAGCGTCCCTCCCTTTCTAGCGGGTCGCGAGCATATCCTGCGTGACATCAACCGTGGCTTTATCAACGGCCCGGGAGATCCAAACCTGTCGACTATTTTTACGGGCGCAAGGGGAACGGGCAAGACGGCGCTTCTCTCGCTCCTTTCAGAAACGGCGCTTGAACACGGCTGGATCGCAGCAAATGTCTCTGCCATGCCAGGCATGCTCGAAGATATTATCGAGCGAACCAAAGAAGCCGCAGATAGCTACCTCTCACAGCCTCACGCGCGCATAAACGGCGTTCAAATTGGTCCAGTGGGCATCGATTGGACATATGCTCAAGAGGCCCAGGGCAACTGGCGCACACGCATGAATGGCATCTTTAAGCAACTCGAAAAACATGACATCGGACTTCTCATCACCATCGATGAAGTCACCGTCGATCTCGAAGAAATGCTTCAATTTGCCTCTGTTTACCAGCACTTTGTACGCGAAGGTAAAAAAGTTGCCCTACTCATGGCAGGACTGCCCTACAAAGTATCGGCGTTGCTGCGTAACGATTCCGTCTCGTTCCTCAGGCGTTCCCAATATCATCAGTTAGAACGAATCACTGACGTTGAAATTGCAAACGCATTCCGCAAAACCGTTGAGGCTGGAGGCCGCTCAATCACGCCAGAAGCGCTCGAGGATGCCGTGAAGGCCGTCGACGGATTCCCCTACATGATGCAGCTCGTCGGATATCGCACATGGGATGTTTCGGAGAACTCGCCCAAAATCAGCGCACCTGATGTCCAGCAGGGCTCTCTGCTTGCCCGTATGGAGCTACGCGATCGAATTCTCGAAACGACCTATCGGGAGCTTTCTGACAAAGACATCGAATTCTTGTTGGCGATGCTGCCCGATTCTGGCCCCAGCAGGGTCTCGGAGATAGCCAAACGCATGGGCGTCGCCAGCAACTACGCAAGCCAATACAAACGCCGCCTCCTGGAGGACGGCGTCATCGGAGAGCGCGGGCGTGGTCTCGTTGGCTTTGACATCCCCGCGTTCAGGGAATTCTTGAACGAGAAGGCGTTTTAGCACACCGGAATTGTCCGCTGGAGCATCGTTGCATGGCAATCAGCATTCCTCTCGGTAAGGACAGCAAGCATTTCCACCAACACCGATTGCCATGCGTTCTTCTTGCCCTTAGGCCAACTTGCGAGCGAGCTCTCGCACCTCTTCCAACTTGGTCGACGATGCCATGCTGTCGCGCTCGGTCATACCGCTGATGGTGACAATGCCCTGGTCCTCCCACTTGCAGTACGCGCAGGTTGACTTGTACATAGCAATCGCCGCATCATAGACGCCCTCGCTATGGCTATCGAGCAAAAGGGCCGTCTTGGTGAATGGGAAGCCCGTAGCACCGAAGGCATACAGGCGGTCGATGGCGGCCTTCTCCTGCGCAGTGATATCAAACCAGTAGATGGGCGAAGCGAAGACAACCATATCGGCGCCTTTCAGCGACTCGATCACGTCGGCCATGTCATCCTTCTGCACGCAAGTGCCCTCGTGGGCGAAGCAATACTGACACCCCAGACAACCAGCGATTTTCTTACTGGCAACGCGGATGACCTCGACCGTATGGCCGGCCTCGCGCGCGGTCTCGGCAAACGCCTCGACCATGGTGTCGGTATTGGCGCCCTTGCGCGGGCTACCGCTCAATACAACAATATTCATAGGATTCCCTCTCCTTCATGCTGCAGGCGCGCAGCATGTTTTCTTGTAACCAAAACGGATGGAGCTATTCAGTCGTCTGTAGATCGCATCTCTCGTTCGCGCTCTCTAAAGAAGGTGCAAGCAGAAGCATCACGGGCATTGATCGGCGCCGATATGGATCACGACATGAAACCGTAAGGGTTGGCCAGAGGTTGCTAGATTCAGTAGCTCGCAGCAATAGAGCGAATGACGACTTCGGCGATATAATCCGTGTCATCTTGAATGTTCCCGAGCGGAAGGTACAGCTCATGTCCAAGCTCAACATCGACCAGCGATCGATTCGCGATCTTCTCACCGATAAGCGATCGGACTTCCTCATCCCCGACTACCAGAGGCCCTACGCCTGGGGCGAGGATGAATGCGCAACGCTGTGGGATGACCTGTTCTCGTTCGCTTTTCCAGGCGATGACTACGAGCGTTTCGACAGCGAGAACGACGAATACTTTCTAGGGCCCATCGTCACCTTTAAGAACCTCTCTGGCCAACTTGAAATCATTGACGGCCAACAGCGCCTCACCACCATCATGCTGCTGCTCCGCGCGTTCTACGACAAGTTCACCAACATGAAGGATAAGCAGTCTGTGAAGATGCGCGAGGCAATCGCCCGTTGTGTATGGAAAACAGACGAGTTCGACGAGCCCAACATGGAGCGCCTCAAGATCGACTCCGAGGTTGCATCGGACAACGACAAGAATGAATTCCTCGAGATTTTACGAGAGGGCAATGTAGGCGATGGCTGGAAGAGCGCCTATGCCCGCAACTTCGCTTTCTTCCAGAGGAAAATTGAGCAACTGGTGAGCGAGTGGCCCACCTACACCGTCTACATGGCCACACGTGTCATCAACAATGTGATACTGTTGCCCATTGAAGCGGAGTCGCAGGACACCGCGCTACGCATCTTCTCGACTCTAAACGACCGAGGGCTGCCTCTCTCGGATGCCGACATCTTCAAGAGCCAGTTCTACAAGCATTATTCCGACACGGGACGCAAGGACGAGTTCATCCGTCGCTGGAAGGGACTCGAGGAGGGAGCGAACGCTATCTTCCGGCCCATGCGCGGCACACCAACCGATGAGCTATTTACGCGCTACATGTACTACCGCCGCGCGAAGAAAGGCATCCGCGACACGACCACCGCATCGTTGCGCGACTTCTTCGGTGCCGATGGTTACGCCATGCTCAAGGAGGACGCCACGCTCGACGATCTCGAGGCGCTGCTCGGCTTCTGGAAACGCGTCGACGCGCAGGAAGGGTTCAGCGAGCGCGTGCTCCGCAGGCTCTTCGTGCTGAACTACGCCCCCAACGGCATGTGGACCTATCTGCTAAGCGTCTGGTTCCTTGCCAACAGCGACAGCAACGGCGTCCTCGATGACGAGGCATTCTACGGCTTTCTAAACAAGATCACGGCATTCATTTTCGCCTACGCCATTGAGCGACCCGGCGTGAACGCGCTGCGTTCGCCAGTGTATCCCGAGATGATCAACATCGTGGAGCACCGCCCGGTGGAGTTTCCTAACCACCACTTCAATCGCGCAAATATTGCTGAGCGATTCCGAACCTACGTGTTCACCAACGGCAGGCCTGTTACAAAGTCCATGCTCACTTGGTGGGCGTACGCAGACCCAGATCAACCACTCATGGACCTAGACACCACGCTCGAAATTGAGCACATCTATGCCAAGAAGCGCAACGAGATAGACCCGCTCGTCGATCAATCCAGCCTGGAGGCGCTGGGTAACAAGGCGCTGCTCGAGAAGCGTGTAAACATCCGCGCGGCCGACTACAGATTCTGCGATAAACGCAAGTACTATGAGGGATACACCGACGGCAATGGCAAGCGAAAAGCCGGAACAAAGATCGCGGAACTCAAGCGCCTGACACAAGTCATGGGAGACTTCACCGAAATAGACATCGCGACTCGCACGGCACGGATCATCGATGCCTTCGTGGACTACCTGGGCGACAACGGACTTTTGAGCTAAGTAGCGAACATGTTTGAAAGACTAACCAAGTACGCTGGCAAGCTGGCGGACAGAAACATGAATGTCAAGCTTGGGGGCGGGACGCTCGGACTCGAAGATTTCGTCGACGATTTCTATGAACTGGACGGGTTCGCGGACACCAGCTACTTCGAGACGCTTGAACGCCATAGCATCGACACCTCGGAAGGCATAGACAGCTGCGATATCGACCATGGGGACATTAACCTGATACGTGCATGCATCACGTGGTGCGTTCGTGGCGACCGCTTCTGCGACGGATTCCTTGCCGCGCAAGCCAGGAGCGGGTTTCTGGACCGCTGCCTCTCCCGGCTGAAGGAGCTCGACAAAAGTTAGTCAGCGACTCCGAATACACTTGGACCGTGGCCGCCACTAGCGTCAGCAGTAAATCCAGAGGCAGTCTCCATCGAAAAGAGTGATTGACCACTGCCGCCAGTTCTCCGAATCCATTTTGCAGGGTTTACACTCGCAGAAGGAGCCCTTGGCAGCATCGTCGTGATGTGCGTCGCCCACCACGAGACGTTCAGGTGGTATTTCACAGCGGGGCTGTCCGCCTTTATCATCTTACACGTCGCATTGTTTTTCTCGCATGCAGCGCTGGAGTTATTTAGGGAGCATTTAATGGATATGCTGACGTCACTTTTGCCCATGTTCATTCTCCTTGGCATCGTAGTGTTCGCATCCGACAGACAGGAGAAACGGAAGGTCGAACTCGAAAAGGTCAAAGCAAAAGCCGAGTGGGACCGTGCGAGCGAGAGTTTCAGAGACGATGTGACCCAAGAAGAGCTTGAGGAAATTGTCGCCAGTACGCGACGATCAGTAAAAAGACTTGAGTCCCTTACCGCAGTCGAGCACAGAGTCTACGGGGCAGTTGCTACTCTCAGCGGCATCAGCTCATGGAAGTTCGTAATCGACTTTGACTACAAGGGCCACCTCACAAGCGATTACACCGTAGCGAGCTCAAACGAAGACTCGGGTATCCCCGAGCGCGTAGCAGTCCTGATTGCCAAGGGAATTAGGACCTGGACGCCAGGAGGCCGCAAGGTGCGCGCGTCTTTCTGCCCCTATTGCGGCGTCAAGGCATCCGGCGACGCGTCGTACTGCTCTTCCTGCGGAGCCAGGCTGCCGCAGGTGCCGAAGAGGCCGTAGCTGGGACTAAAATGGCTGCGGGCATGGACAATAGAATGTAAATCTAAATACTGAACCGGGGTGGCAGATATGACGTTTGACAAACTGTTCGCCAACCAAGAGCCAAGGACCTCCACCCCCGACGCAGACGTGCACGAGCGCGATGATGCGGGTGGACGTCACATAAGCTCGGAGTACCTGACGGCGAGATAGAGTAAGGCGGAAGCCACATGGCCGAGGGCAGCCAAATAGCTTCCGATTGATTACGTTTCGGCGCATGAAGTTGCGCCCGACAGGTCTAGTTGACGACTCTAACTCTCTGCAAACTCAGCCGTTTCTCCCGTAAGCCTCTGCACACGTTGTTCCTTCTCGACAATGAAACGCTTGTGGTAGAAGAGGTCGGCGAAGTCTAGGATACTGTTCATTTGCGCTGTGTCAAAAAAAGGCACCGAAACCCGCTCCCACCACGGGAACAAGTCTGCCGACGTTCTTCAGCGTCAGCTTCTGACCAATTTGAGTAAGGGTTTTCTTAAATACGCCAGCCTCGATTGCCTTCTTGCCACCGTTCTCCAAAGCCTTTTGGGCTGCTTTGTTGGCGAGTGCGCGCATCTGGGCGATAGCGAGCGCGGCGCCACCTTTCTCGACCATCGCGGTCCAGCCCTTCTTTGCGGCTTGTTTCACGGCCGCGCTCTCGGCATATATGAGAACCTTCCCGATATAATCAGTAGCTGGGTTCCCCTTGGGGCTCGGCGACATCGCCCTTTGAAACACCTCGCTGGCAATGATGAGCTCTGCGGGGTCTTCTTTGACGTCGTAGCCATAGAACATGGCCACTGACTGGACTGCCCTGAAATAGACAAGCATGCTGAGCGCGATGTTTGCAGGGAGACCCCAGAACCCGATAGCGCCCGTTCCTCCGCCCTCGGCAAGTGCGATTCCCATGTGCTGCGGGCGCTCCTTGGCCGAGACGGCAGCGACGTCATATGCGCGCAGCAGACAGATTTGCGAAATATCCGAAACCTTTTGTGCCTGTTTCCCCGCGTTGACGCACTGTATGACGTGTTCTTTGCTCACGCTTGCCTTTGCCGCCTGTTTCTCGAGCTCTCCGAAGCCATCGGCAGCCTTCTTGATGGCAGCCGCCATGAGCTCCTGCTCCGTCAGATCCCCGAATGTATCCCTGGCGATGTCACCAACTTTACCGGCAATCTCCTTGACCGGAGCGGGCGTGAGTTCATCGGCTTTCTTCCCGGCTTTTGCCAGAATACCGGGAGAGGTCATCTTCTCGTAGCGTCTGGCGAGGGAGTCATCTCTTCACATTCGCGGTCGTCAATTATCGGATCCGGTAGGATATATTCGCCGTTCTCAGCAACGACGTTTCCCTCGAACGAATCCCCGTATTCACCGCCGAAAGCCTGATGAATCCTCTTCACTCCGTTCGCGGCCCCCCGCACCATGCCCTTGGCCATATCCCCGAAGTCAGGCATCTTCATATCATTAATGCTCCTTCCCGTGGTTCTCCCTTCTCGGTATATCCGCCTGCCTTATATAGGGTGAGAAATTATCGCGAGGCACTCCATGAACCGAAGGCGCGTATCCGCGAAATGAAATTTGTTCATACAGTTTAAAGATTTTACGCCTAGTGAACCTCCTATCTTTTAGCTGCCTGCTGATTTGTGACCACCGCAGAAGAACCCTTGATTATCAACTTCATCCCACGCCCCTCTACGTTCACCATCGGCGTTTGCCATATAGTTGCTTACGGCTCTTTTGGCTACCTCCAAGTGCCAGGAAAGTTCCCCGGCTATTTTATATTTATTTCCATTAGGAGCCCCATTGGCCAAAGAACCCAGCATCTTCGTTGACGAGAACGGCGACATGGTGAAAAGGCTCGCCAGCATTTGCTCACACTCATCTACCGCCGCAAACAGTTCGAAAATCCGATAAGACTAATGAAGCGCATGGGCGCGATGTCTCCGCCGTCACGGCTGAATACCTAGACCCCTTCCAACCCCTTGACAACGTGAGGGTTTATTACGACAACTGCCAGCACAAAGCCCTATTTTGCGACGTTAGCCGCACGCGCTCGGCGCACACCAGAGCCACCAACGCGGCACATGTCGAAAAAATGAGAGTGGATAATCTCCCACATTGAGCCTTGCTTGAGGCTCAATGTGGGAGATTATCCACTCTCATTCATCAGGCGTTCGAAAATCCACGCTCGTGCGTCCGTATTTCCACACTCGTGCTGCGCGCCCGCGAAGCATCGCGGATGTTGATTAGGAGCGACATGAATCGCGGTATGAAGCCGTAAGGGTTGACTGGAGGTTGCCCGGAGGCTGCCAAAAGAAAAGCTCCTGACCTGTCGATCCAGGTCAGGAGCTTGAAATCGCCGAATATCAGCTATTTCCACTCTTTCACGCTCGTTTATTGTTGTGCCATTCCAGTCAACTCCAGTTGGGTCGTCGGCTTTAGGTGTCTTGCCACCGAATCTCGCCGTATGTCTTCGCGTAGGAGTTTGAGACAAAACGTGGGACAACGCGGAAAACTTTTCGGTCACCGAAGGCCCGCAGTTTCATTTTTGTCCCAAGGACAAAACAGGTCGGATTGCAAGTTGCAGACATCCTGGCTGAGGGCGTGAATTCGCTATTTCAGCCCCTCTTCACCTATTTCGAGGAAGGAATCATGGCTAGCGGCTTTATCCCTGCTCGTTTCCGCAGGTCAAAAGCCGTATGCTGTGACCATGACTGGAAGAATCGTTGCTGGAGACTTGGCGTTGAATCAAGGCGCGCCTTATTTCAGGTATTCCTCAAAGAACGCTTTCAGCTTTCCAAACGGAATGACGTCCATCTGATCGTAAAGGTCGGTGTGGTTGGCACCGGGGATAATGAGCAATTCCTTGTTGTCCCCAGTCAGTTTGCCGTACGCGGTTTCGCTGAAATAGCGGGAGTGCGCCTTCTCGCCATGCACCAGCAGCACGGCGGAGCGGATCTCGCCGGCGTACTGCAAGATCGGCATATTCAAAAACGACAGCGAGGACGTCACATTCCAGCCGCCGTTGGAGTTCAGGCTGCGGGGATGGTAGCCTCGCGGAGTTTTGTAGTAGGCGTAATAGTCCGCTACAAACTGCGGCGCGTCCTCCGATAGCGGATCGGCCACGCCGCCCGCCAGCGCATAGCTGCCGTTTTTATAGTCCTCGGTGCGCTGCGCGTTCAGCGCCTTCCGCTTTTCAAAGCGCGCCTGCTCGGAATCCTCGGCGTCAAAATAGCCATTTGCGGTCACGCGGGTCATATCGTACATGGTCATAGCCGCGGTAGCTTTGATACGGGTGTCGATGGCCGCCGCATTGACTGCCATGCCGCCCCAACCGCAGATACCGATGATGCCGATACGCTCCGGGTCAACGTTTTCCTGCACAGAGAGGAAATCCACCGCTGCACAGAAGTCCTCGGTGTTGATGTCCGGCGATGCTACATAGCGGGGCGTGCCGCCACTCTCGCCGGTATAGGACGGGTCAAAGGCAATTGCGAAAAAGCCCAGCTCCGCCATTTTCTGCGCGTACAGACCGGAGGACTGCTCCTTCACCGCGCCAAACGGGCCGCTGACGGCGATGGCGGGCAGCTTGCCTTCCGTGTTCTTAGGCACGTATACGTCGGCAGCCAGCGTGATGCCGTATCGGTTGTGGAAGGTCGCCTTGCTGTGCTCAACCTTGTCGTTTTTGGGGAATACTTTGTCCCATTCCCGCGTCAGTTTCAACTGTTCCATGCCTAAGCCTCCTTGTCAGTCGCTTTAAGGTATTGCTCGTCGTCCACGGGCTCCAACCACTCGTTGGAGGCCTCCTCGCCCGGAACCTCCACTGCGAGATGGGAGAACCAGCTGTCGGGCGCCGCACCGTGCCAGTGCCTTACGCCCGCGGGAATATTTACTACATCGCCAGGGCACAGCTCCTGTGCCGGTTTACCCCATTCCTGGTAAAGCCCTCGACCAGCCACGCAGACGAGGATCTGTCCGCCACCGCTTTTGGCGTGATGGATGTGCCAGTTGTTGCGGCAGCCGGGCTCGAACGTCACGTTGTAGACGCCAACCTGCTCGGTGGAAAGGGGCGCGAGGTAGCTTTGCCCAATAAAGTACTTCGCAAATGCGTCGTTAGGGGCACCGATGGGAAAGGCCATCTCGTTTTGGTGTCGGGCCTTTGCGTCGGTGGCATCGTCATCCGCCCAGACCTCCTTCGCCATACGGAAGGCCGCCCATGCCTTGGGCCAGCCCGCGTAAAACGCCGCGTGCGTAAGGATCTCCGCTATCTCCGCCCTGGTCACGCCGTTGTTCTTTGCGGACATCAGATGATATTGGAACGAGGAGTCCGTCAGGCCCTGCGCCATTAGGGCAACCACCGTCACTATGCTGCGATCGCGCAAGGAAAGATCGTCCTCCCGGCTCCATACCTCGCCAAACAGCACGTCGTCGTTGAGCTGAGCGAATTTGGGGGCAAAGTCCCCCAGGGCATCTCTGCCTGCCGTCTGTTTAATTGCCATGATCGATTTCCTCCTGTCGATGGTTTTGAGTACAAACTGCTTCCGTGCAGCTAAGCCGCGTCTAGATTCCCATGCCCATTCGTCGCGCCTGCTCTAGGGCGGGATGTCCGGCGATTTCGCCCACGTCGTTCACGCCGCCAGCGAAAACCGTTCCGGCAAGCGTGCAGCGGGAGAAGCAGTCGACCCATCCCTGCACGGCCTTTTTCGCGCCGTCGAAGGTCGAGCGCCCACTCTCCGCCGCCGTTGCCAATAGATACGCCTCGGTGAATGCATAATCGGAGCCGAAAAGCGGGTTGGCGCGGTCCAGCATGGTCTTGAGCTGGCCACAGACGCTGTAGTAGTAGACGGGCGTTGCGAACACCAACACATCCGCATCGTGCATTTTGGCGGCAATTTCCACGGCATCGTCTTGGATGACGCAGCGCCCCAGCTTTAGGCAGGCAAGGCAGCCCTTGCAGAAGCCGAGCTGCTTTTCGCGCAGGCGCACGGTCTCCACGCTGTGCCCCGCTTCCTGCGCACCTTTGGCGAATGCGTCCGCCAACGTCTCGGAATTGCCATTCTTTCGAGGACTTGAAGAGACTATCAAAACCGTTTTGCTCATTACGGAATACCCCTTGCACTCCTTATATATATTGACGAAAATAAAGGTAATACCTAAACCTAACTTTAGGTCAAGGAGTAAATTCCAGATTTATCCGGAGGGACCATGTACACAATCGGACAGGTGGCGGAGATGTTCGGTCTGCCCGTTTCCACGCTGCGTTATTACGACAAGCAGGGATTGTTCCCGGGGCTGGAACGGACATCCGGCATTCGCCGATTCGGCGATACGGAACTCGAGTCGCTTCGAGTCATTGAATGCTTAAAGAAGGCTGGAATGGAGATCAAGGACATCCGACTGTTCATGGAATGGTGTGCGGAAGGCCCATCGACATACCCCAAGCGCAAGGCCATGTTCGAGGAGCGAAAGGCCCACATGGAGTCGGAGATCGCGAAGATGAACCGCGCGCTGGACATGTTGAAGTTCAAATGCTGGTACTACGAGCAGGCGATCCAAGATGGCAACGAGGATAGAGTGAAGGCGCTGATTCCCGACAATTTGCCGGAAGAAATCAAAGATACCTACGATAACGCCCACACTCAATAATGCCGCCCGACCTCAAAGGGCTTTGGCAAGGAGTCCTCTTCGGGTAGTAATATGCTTCTTCCCCTTGATGTCGTAGCGCTTCGCCTCATAGAAGGCAATATGCGCAAGGGCGCGTCGGGGGGGGG